>NZ_JBFBKY010000002.1:0-220319 GCF_040702335.1 Pseudarthrobacter sp. NPDC080039
GCTTTCGCCGTTCAATTCCCCAACCGACTCCCGATCTGACAAACCGGCAGACCGGACAACCGACCGGTCCCTTACACAGAAAACTTGACACCCCCCGCCACCACCCCGAGTCCATCGGGAGACGCCACGCCAAAGGTGTGGCGGACCGGCGGATGGAATACAGCCCCGACCGGGACGGCATGGCCTGGCTCTCCCTCTACCTCCCCGGGGACACCGCCTGCGCCATCTGGAACCGCACCACCGCCACCGCCCGCGGCCTCCAAGGACCCGACGAAACCCGCACCCTCAGCCAACTCCGGCCCGACATCGCCGCCTCACTGCTGCTCGGTGCCGGAAACCCTGCCGGGCCCATTAAGACACCCACCCCCAAGGCCGACGTCCTGGTCACCGTGCCCGTGTTCTCCCTCCTCGGCAGCACCGACGAACCCGCAGAACTCGACGGGTTCGGCCCAATCCCGGCTTCCATGGCCCGCAAACTCGTCGCTGACGGGGCGCATTCGTTCTACCGGGTCCTGGTCGACCCCCGCGACGGGGCACCACTGGAAATCGGCCGGAAGAATTACCGGCTCCCCGAAACCATCAAACGCTGGATTAGGATGCGCGACGCCAAATGCACGTTCCCCGGCTGCACCAACCACACCCCCGACAACGACACCGACCACCTGCAGGCCTGGGACCACGGCGGCACCACGAACGTCGGCAACCTGGCCCAACTCTGTCCCAAACACCACAGGCTCAAACACCACAGCACTTGGACACCGGATCCAGCCTGCGCGAAAGACTCACCCGGATGGACCTCACCCACCGGACGCCACTACCAACCCGAACACCCCGCCCCCGAACCACCACCCTGGCCGCCAGGAATCCTATCCGCGGAACACGCTGAAGCGGATGCGACACCTTTTCGGGACGACGACGTCCAGTGGCAACAGCTGCTTGCCGGGATGCCATCATGGCCCGACCCGCCAGCCGAAGAACCGGCAGGCGACAGCATCCTCGATTCGGATGAACTTTGCCCCAGCGATCCGCTCTGGGATGAGTTTTACGAAAACCCGCGCACTTTGCCGCCCGACCCGCAAACCGACCGGGAGCTGCTGCTCCCGCTGAGGTGACCGCCAAGCCATCGCACCGCCAACGGACGCGGGTGCTTGGGGTTACCCCAGCCCCACAGCCTTGCCAAAGAGGCTAAACCCCACGAAGGCCACGATATCCAGCAAGGCGTGGGCGACGACCAGCGGCATGACCCTGCGGGTCCGGGTGTAGAGCCATGCGAAAACTACGCCCATGACCGCGTTGCCGATGAACGGTCCAAAGCCCTGGTACAGGTGGTAGCTGCCGCGCAGCACGGAGCTCACCGCGATGGCGAGCGGCATGCTCCAGCCGAATTTGCCGAAACGGTCCAGGAGGTAGCCCACAACAATGACTTCCTCGAGCACTGCGTGGCGAATGGCGGACAGGATGAGGACCGGAACCGTCCACCAATAGGATTCGAGGGCGCTGGGGATGATCGCGGTGGTGATTCCCAGTGCGCGCCCTGCCGCGTAGAGGCCCAGGGACGGGATGCCGATCAGCGCAGCCAGCCCCATGCCCTGCAGCAGGTCCCGGCCCGGGCGTGCAAAGTTGAACCCCAGTTTCTGGAACGCAGAACGGGGGCCGGCCTCACCCGGCACCGTCTGGCGCTGGTCCGCCAGGAAGTACAGGACCAGCAGCACAGGCACCAGGGCAAAGATGATGTCCAGGAGCTGGTAGGTCAGGTCGAAATATTCACGGGTGCTCTGGGAGCGGTTCAGGGTGGACGTACCCTCGGCCAGCGGGGCCCGGGTCATCTTGTCCAGCAGCTGCACCACTGAGTAGACGGCCGACTGGCCCAGGGACAGGCCCAGGACGATCCAGACTTCGAGTCGAAGGCGACGGCGGGAGGGAACCAGCATGTTCCCATCTTGCCTGCAGTTTCTGGATCCGGGCTGATGGAGGAGCCGTCGTCTCACACCGGTTACGCGGGAAGACCTGGATGAGCCGCCCGGATCAGGCGGGTGCCACGATCACTTCGGTGCCGTTGGCCTCAAAGGCCGCCTTGTCGCGGGCAGAAATGCCGGCGTCAGTGATGAGCCTCGTGAACTCGTAGCCATCCATGGTGGCAAAGGCCCGCACGCCCACTTTGGAGGAGTCTGCCAGGACGTAGGACACCCGGGCCCGGGATGCCAGCAGGGCGTTAACGGAGGCCTCACCCTCTCCCGTGTTGGTGGGTCCTACCTCGGGGTCGATCCCATTGACCCCGATGAACGCGATGTCCAGCACCACCTTCTGCATGATGATGTCCGTGTAGGGGCCTACCAGCTCGTACGACCGCGGGTTGAGGATTCCACCCGTAACCATGACCTTGATGTTCGGCCGCACTGCCAGTTGTCCGGCGATATTGATCGCATTGGTGACCACGGTGAGCGTGGGCTGGTTGGAGGGCGCGTTCAGGTCCTCACGGGTAGCCAGGATTTGGGCCAGCGCGGTACTGGTGGTTCCCCCGCAGAGACCGATCACCGCTCCGGGCCGGATCAGCGCCGAGGCACACTGCGCGATCTGTTCCTTGGCCTCGGCGTGGTCGTCGCGGTTGTAGCGCCCGGGCAGATCGTAAGCGAGGGCACCGGTAGTGGCGCCGCCGCGGGTGCGGGTCAGCAGGCGGCGCTTGGCCAGGCTGTCCAGGTCTCGGCGCGCCGTGGCTGGGGAAACGTTGAGGGTGCTGACGATTTCATCCACCTCCACCTGGCCGGTCTTGGCCAGCAGGTCAAGAATCGCAGTCAACCGGTCAGTGCGGGTCATCCCAAGGGGCCTTTCGATACTGCAGCCACCACTCCTGATGACGCTTCCTGATTATAACCGAAGGGAAACGATCAGGAACAATCAAAACGCGGCCTTTCGTCAGCGCTCCCGCACGCCGGCCCGCCACACAGCGTACGTCAACGGCATCCCGGGCCGGTAGGCGAGGTGCGTGGCGGACGGGGCATTCAGCAGGTGCAGGTCGGCCCGGTGTCCGACGGCGATGGACCCCACGGCGCGCTCCCCGTCGGCGTCCCTTCCGCGTTCCTTGTGCAACGCCAGGGCTCCGCCATAGGTGGCCGCGCGGACGGCCTCGTGCACGCTTAGGCGCATCTGCAGGACGGCGGTGGTCACGCAAAAAGCCATGGAACTGGTGTACGACGTGCCGGGGTTGCAGTTGGAGGCCAGTGCCACCTGCACCCCCGCGTCCAGGAGGTCGCGCGCGGGGGCCAGTGGCTGGCGGGTGGAAAGGTCGCAGGCGGGAAGGCAGGTGGCAACGGTGCCCCGCTCCCCGGTCCCCGTTGCCGGGTCCCATCCGGACCAGGACGCGGCCAGGGCCTTGACGTCCTGAACGGCAAGGTAGTTCACGTGGTCCACGCTGGCGGCGCCAAGCTCGACGGCGAGCTGCACGCCAGGACCTTCACCGAGCTGGTTGCCGTGTACCCGCAGGCCCATTCCCGCGTCGCGGCAAGCCGTCAGCACACGACGGGACTGCTCGGCCGTGAAGGCCCCCTCTTCGCAAAAGACGTCGGCCCACTGGACGTACGGGCGGACGGCGGCGAGCATGGCACCGCACACAAGGTCGGTGTATTCGTCAGGGTCCTGTCCCGCGGGAACCAGATGGGCCCCCAGGTAGGTCACCTGGTCCGCCACGGTGGAGGCAATGCGCGCGCTGCGTGCCTCATGCTCAATATCCAGGCCGTAGCCGGTTTTCGTTTCCAGGTAGGTGGTTCCCTGGGAGACGGCCTCGGCAACCCGTCCCATGGCGAGTCGGGTCAGGTCAAAATCCGAGGTGGCACGCGTCGCGTTCATGGTGACGGCAATGCCGCCCGCGGCGTAGGCTTCCCCAGCCATCCGGGCCTCAAATTCCGCGGTTCGGTCGCCCGCAAAGAGGAGGTGGCTGTGGGAGTCGACCCACCCGGGGAGCATTGCCCTGCCGCCGGCGTCCACCACCCGATCGGCGGCCGGCGCACTGGCCGCGACACCGATCCAGGAGATCCGCTCCCCCTCAATGACCACCGCCGCGTCCTTCAGGACCCGGCGCTCCAGGTCCTGGGTCATCAGCTCGGCAATGTTGGTGATCAGGGTGCTCATAGGACCATTCTTTAACGCCGGATGGACCATCGCGTGGCGGCGAGCGCCTGTGCTGTCCGGGATTCCGGACGGTCTGCGGTTGCGTCGGGGGAAGCCGTCGTCCCTGCCAGTATCTGCTCCGCGGCCAGCTCCGCCAGGGCTGACGACGTCTGGAAGCCATAACCGCCCTGGCCGGCCAGCCAATAGAAGCCGGAGGCTTCCGCGTCGAACCCGGCCACGGGGACGCCGTCGGCTGCTTCCGTGCGCAGGCCGGTCCAGGCGCGGCGGATCTCCCTGATCCCCAAGCTGGTCAACGAATTCAATCGCTCCACCAGGCGTTCAACGTCGCCGGGGCGGGGCCGGGCGTCCTCGGGGCCGCTGGCCACGTGCTCGGACGGCGAGATGAGCACGTCGTTGCCTTCGCGGCGGAAGTAGAACGTGTTGTCCGCTGCCGCCACCATGGGGCTTTGCCCAGGAAGGGGATGTTCGACGGCGGCAATCGCCGCGGTGCGCCGGTACGGCTGCAGCCCCAGCTTCTCCACGCCACTGATCACCGCGAGCTCGTCAGCCCAGGCACCAGCCGCGTTGACCAGCACCCCGGCACTGAACCCCTCGGCACCGGCCCCCACCTGCCAGCCCGTACCCACCCGCTGGGCCGAATGCACACGTGCCCCCGTGAAGATGTCGGCGCCGGCGGCGAGCGCCTGTTTACGGTGCTCACTGAGGAGCAGGGGCGCGTTGCAGCCGAAGGAGCCGGTATCCAGGCCTGCGGCTGCGAAGGTTCCCGGGACCAGCGCCGGACACAATTCGAGGGCCCGGTCCACCGTGATGGACTGCATGTGTCCGCTGGCTTCCGCGGCCACCTCGGATTCGGACCCGACCAGCATGAAGCTGCGCGGCGTCAGGACCGGTTCCGGCAGTTCCGCGTCGCGGGCAGAGAGCAGCTCCAGGGTGCGCATCGTGAGTTCCTGCACCGCGGGCGGCCCGTAGCTCGGGATCAGCTGGCGGGCCGAGCGGGAGGACGTGTGGTATGCCAGCTCCTGCTCCGCCTCCACCAAACCAACGCTGCAGCGGCCAGCGAGCGCGGACGCCAGGGACAGGCCGGCAATGCCGCCGCCCACAATCAGGACATCGTAGTGTGCTGCCATCCGATCATCCTGCCAGAGTTCGCGCTCTCCGGGACTCCCGCCTCGACTGAATCCGGGTCAGGCTGCTGCCGCCTCGGCACGGCTGGCGACGAAGGCGCGGACGCACGCTTCGACGTCGTCCGCTGAATGGGCGGCGGACAGCTGTACCCGGATCCTCGCGGCACCGCGCGGGACCACCGGGAAGCTGAACGCGGTGACGAAAACGCCGTGCTGCAGCATCCGGTCGGCCACCTTGGCGGCCATGACGGCGTCGCCGAACATGACCGGGACGATAGCGTGTTCGCCGGGGAGCAGGTCGAAGCCTTCTTCCGTCATTCGGCGGCGGAACAGCGCGGCGTTTTCGAACAGCCGGCGACGCAGGTCACCGGAGTTTTCCACCAGGTCCAGCGCCTTGAGGGTGGCGGCCACGATGGCGGGCGCCAGCGAGTTGGAGAAGAGGTAGGGCCTGGCCTTCTGCCGCAGCATGGCGATGATCTCCCTGCGGCCGGACACATAGCCGCCCGACGCTCCGCCCAGGGCCTTGCCGAACGTGCCGGTGTAGATGTCCACGCGGTCCGAGACTCCTGCGTGTTCGGGCGTCCCCGCACCAGTGGCCCCCATGAAGCCCACCGCGTGGGAGTCGTCCACCATCACCATGGCGCCGTACTTGTCGGCGAGGTCGCAGATTTCCCTGAGCGGAGCCAGGTATCCGTCCATGGAGAACACGCCGTCGGTAACGATCAGTTTCCGGCGCGCGTCCTGCGCCTCCTGCAGGCGGCCCTCTAGCTCTGCCATGTCCCGGTTGGCGTACCGGTAGCGCTTGGCCTTGCACAGGCGGATGCCGTCAATGATGGAGGCGTGGTTGAGCGCGTCGGAAATCACTGCGTCGTCCGGGCCGAGCAGGGACTCAAAGACGCCGCCGTTGGCGTCGAAGCAGCTGGAGAACAGGATGGTGTCTTCGGTGCCCAGGAATTTGGAAACCCGGGCTTCGAGCTGCAGGTGCAGGTCCTGGGTGCCGCAAATAAAACGGACGCTGGCCATGCCGAAGCCGCGCTCGTCCATGGCGGCCTTGGCGGCGGTGATGATCTCGGGGTGGTCCGCCAGGCCCAGGTAGTTGTTGGCGCAGAAGTTCAGGACGTCGGCGCCCGGTCCGCCGATCCGGCCGGCGGTGATGTGGCTGGACTGGGGGGAGCTGATGCTGCGTTCTGTCTTGTAAAGGCCGGCTGAGCGGATTTCTTCCAGCTCGTCGCGGAGCTGGTCCTTGATGGAGGTGTACATGGGTTTCCTTACCGTCAGGTCTTACAGTCGGGTCCAGTCGAGGACTACTTTTCCGCCAACACCGCTGCGGGCAATCTCAAAGCCCTTCTCCCAGTCCGTGGCCGGCAGCGTGTCCGTCACCACAGCGGAAATTCCCGCGTGCAGCACGGGGTTGGAGGAGAGCATGGCGCTCATGGCGTACCAGGTTTCGTACATTTCGCGGCCGTAGATGCCCTTGAGCGTGAGCATATGGGTGACCACCTTGCCCCAGTCGATGGTGATCTCCTGGCTGGGCAGTCCCAGCATGGCGATCCGGCCGCCGTGGTTCATGTTGTCGATCATTTCAGGCAGGGCGGAGGGGTGGCCGGACATTTCCATTCCGACGTCGAAGCCTTCGCGCATGCCAAGCTCCCGCTGGGCGTCGCGGACGCGGGTGGTGGAGACATCGATGGCAAGGTCGGCACCGAGCTGCCGGGCCAGTTCCAGCCGGGGGCGGGAAACGTCCGTGATGGCGATCTTCCGCGCACCTGCGTGGCGTGCCACTGCGATGGCCATGAGGCCGATGGGACCCGCACCGGTGATCAGCACGTCCTCCCCCACGAGCGGAAAGCTCAGGGCCGTATGCGTAGCATTGCCGAAGGGGTCGAAGATTGCGCCCAGTTCGGGTGTGACTGATGGGTCATGGTGGACCCAGACGTTGGTTTCGGGGATGACCACATACTCGGCGAAGGCGCCGTCGCGCTGCACCCCCACACTGACCGTGTGGATGCACATCTGCCGGCGGCCCGCACGACAGTTCCGGCAGATCCCGCACACGATGTGGCCCTCGCCGGAAACCCGGTCGCCCACCTTGACGTCACGCACCTCCCAGCCGACTTCCACCACTTCGCCGTAGAACTCGTGCCCGGCGATGAGGGGGGCTTCGATCATCCCCTGCGCCCAGGCGTCCCAGGACTGGATGTGCAGATCAGTGCCGCAAATACCGGTGGTCATGACCCGGATTTTCACGTCCGCCGGGCCAGCCTGGGGTTCGGGGCGGTCTATGAGTTCGAAACCGGCCTGGGGGCCGGCCTTGTACAGGGCCTTCATTGGCATCCTTACTTCATGCAGCTATAACGGGGGGAACGGCGTCTCCTCCTCATTGAAGCCCCGCCGACGCTTTAGCACAACAGGATTCTTCTCAATCGACGATGTAGCAAAGCTAAGGGATAGACTGGGCTAGTGGAGGTTCATCAGCTTGAAATCCTGCGGGAACTCGGCGTCCTGGGAAGCGTGAAGGCGGTAGCCGACACCCTCATGGTGACGCCGTCGGCGGTCTCCCAGCAACTGGCACACCTGCAGCGCTCCGTGGACGTTCCACTGACGCGCAAGGAGGGCCGGAACCTGGTACTGACCGAGGCGGGCCAGGTACTTGCCGACGCGGGGGCCGCCGTCGTCAGCGCCATGGCCGAAGCCCGGGGTGCGTTGGGCACCTACCATGGCTCCCCTGCCGGCAGGGTGACGGTCAGCGGGTTCCACAGCGCGGGACAGGCCCTGTTTGCACCGCTGGCCCGGATGCTGGACCAGCCGGAGCACCCCCGGATCGAACTGTCCGACGAGGACGTCGCGCAGCAGGACTTCCCCGCCCTGACCGCACGGTACGACCTGGTCCTCGCGCACAGGATGGACCACAGCCCGCGCTGGCCCGCGGACCGCGTGGCCGTGATCCCGCTGGCCCACGAACCCCTGGACGTCGCCCTGCCCGCCAACCACCCCCTGGCCCGGAGGGACACGGTAACCGCGGACGACGTCGGCGCCGAGGCGTGGGTGACCAGCCACCCCGGGTACTCCCCCGCCGATGTCCTGTCCGCCATCGCTGCCGTCTCCAGCCGGGTGCCCAACATCATTCACCGCATCAACGACTATTCAACGGTCGCGGCCCTCGTGGGCGCCGGCGGAGTGGTGGGGCTGCTGCCAAGGTACACGGCAGGCCCGGTCCTCAACCCGGACATCGTGCTGCGTCCGCTGGAAGGCATCAGCACCCGCCGCAGGATCGACCTGCTGGCCAGGCCGGAAAACCTGAAGCGGAGGGCGGTGGTGATGGTCTGCGAGGCGTTGGAAGACATCATGGCAGGGCTGGTGCAGCAGGGCTGAACGCGGCGCGCCTGCGGGAGGCTGCGGGTCCTTGCCGGGCGCTACGAGTCCTCGGCATCCTGGCCGTTGCCCTTGCCCATCCTGTGTCCAAGGCCTTGACCGTGCCCCAAGCCCTGGTTGTGTCCCAGGCCGGGGGCGTCGCCGGCGCCCTTGACGATCCGATTGGCGGTTGCCTTGTCCCCGTCCTTGACGCCGGAGATGCGCACGGTGTCTCCAACCGCAATGTCGGCAATCGTTCCGCCTGCCGCCTTGGGCCGCTTGCCGTCGTCGCCCTTTGCACCCGGGGTGGGCGCTGCGCCCGGGCTGGCCGTTGCTCCCGGGCTGGCCGTTGCTCCCGAACCACCGGCGCCCGCGGCCGGAAGCCTGGTGATTCTTGTGTTGCCGTTGACGGTGTAGGTCTGGGAGAAGCCGTCCTCGCTCCTGACCGTAATGGCGGTGCCGCTCACAGACTCCACGGTCCCCTGCTGCTCCAGCTCGGTGGTGAAAGTGCCGTCCGGGTTCTTGACTACGGCCTCCCCATGGAGGGGCTGGGCGCGCTGGACTTTGCCGGGTTTGTTGTGTCCTGGAGCGTTGCCGGAGTTTCCCGGCGCCGATCGGGACGGAGCGGGTGACGCCGACGGTGTCGGTGCGGCCGTGACTGTGGCGGACCATGCCAGCGCGGCCCCGGTCCCGGTCAGTGCGAGGGCTACCGCGCACACAACCGCCACCCTGCGCATCCTCATTGGCTCCCGGACCGCCATGGCTGTCCCTCCCGCGCGCTCGTGCCGCAACTCCACGCCGTCGCACCGGCGCCTTGTGGGCTCAAGTGTAAGTCCGCCAGGAGCCCGCAGCCACGGGTACTTTTGGGGAGCGCCGCCTGAGTACTTAAAGCGAACCGGGCCGCAGTTATTGCCGTTATGAGGGCTCAAAACGGCATCTACTGCGGCCCGGTTGGGTAGGAAACGCTAGACCGTGACGCCCAGCTTCTCCAGGATGAGTTCCCGGACGCGGACGGCGTCGGCCTGGCCGCGGGTGGCCTTCATGACCGCGCCCACGATGGCGCCGATGGCCTGTACCTTGCCGCCGCGGATCCTGTCCGCCACGTCGGGCTGGGCTGCGAGGGCGGCATCGATGGCTTCCAGGAGGGGACCGTCGTCGGACACGACCGCCAGGCCGCGCTTTTCGACGATCTCTTCCGGGGTGCCCTCGCCGGCGAGTACGCCGTCCAGGACCTGGGAGGCCATCTTGTTGTTGATCTTGCCGGCTTCCACCATGCGGCTCAGCTCCACAACGGTGGCGGGGCTGACGCCCAGCTGGCCGGGGTCAACGTCGGCGGCCTTGGCGCGGCCCACGATCTCGCCCATCCACCACTTGCGGGCCACTGAAGCGGAGGCACCGGCGGCGATGGTTTCCTCGATCTCGTCCAGGACGCCGGCGTTCACCACGTCGCGGAACTCCAGGTCGGAGTAGCCCCAGTCCGCCTTGAGGCGCTTGCGGCGCTCAGCCGGAGGTTCAGGCAGGGTGGCGCGCAGTTCCTCGATCCATTCGCGGGACGTAACCACGGGGACCAGGTCCGGTTCCGGGAAGTAGCGGTAGTCGTCCGCGTCTGACTTGGGCCGGCCCGACGTTGTGGTGCGGGTGTCCTCGTGCCAGTGCCGGGTCTCCTGGACAACCGGGTTGCCGGAGTCCAGTACGGCTGCGTGGCGCTGGATCTCGTAGCGGACGGCGTGTTCGACGGCGCGCAGCGAGTTCACGTTCTTGGTTTCCGACCGGATGCCAAAACGTTCGCGGCCGTGCGGACGGAGCGACACGTTGGCGTCGCAGCGGACGTTGCCGCGTTCCATGCGCGCGTCGGACACGCCCAGGTTCTTCACGATTTCCCGGATGGCGGCCACGTAGGCCTTGGCCAGTTCCGGGGCGCGGGAACCCGCGCCCTCGATGGGCTTGGTAACGATTTCCACCAGCGGAACGCCGGCGCGGTTGTAATCCACCAGGGAGAAGTCGGCGCCGTGGATGCGGCCCGTAGCCCCGCCCATGTGGGTCAGCTTGCCGGCGTCCTCCTCCATGTGTGCGCGTTCGATCTCCACGCGGAATACGGTGCCGTCTTCCAGCTCGATATCCAGGTAGCCGTCGTACGCGATGGGCTCGTCGTACTGGGAGGTCTGGAAGTTCTTGGGGGTGTCCGGGTAGAAGTAGTTCTTCCGTGCAAAGCGGCAGGATTCGGCGATCTTGCAGTTCAGGGCCAGGCCGATCTTGATGGAGGACTCCACGGCGGTCTTGTTCACCACGGGCAGGACACCGGGCATTCCCAGGTCCACCTCATTGACGTTCGTGTTGGGCTCGTCGCCAAAGACGTTGGGCGCGGAGGAGAACATCTTGGTCTTGGTGTTGAGCTCCACGTGGACCTCGAACCCCAGGACGGGATCGTACTTCTCCATGGCCTCATCGAAGCTCAGGATTTCGTCGGTGCTCATTATTTTGCCTCCTGGGTTTCGAGGGATTCAGCGGCAAGGTCGGGCGCCTGGGCCAGCAGCGGGCCGCCCCACTTGGCTTCGAGCAGCGATTCCAGGACCGCACCCACCCGGTACAGTCGGGCGTCCTCGCGGGCCGGGGCCAGCAACTGGATGCCGACTGGCAGCCCGTCCTCATCCGCGAGGCCGCCGGGCAGCGACAGGCCGGGCACGCCGGCGAGGTTGGCGGGGATGGTGGCGACGTCGTTCAGGTACATGGCCAGCGGATCGTCCAGTTTTTCGCCGAGCGGGAACGCCGTGGTGGGGGCGGTGGGCGAGATCAGGACGTCGGCCTGCGCGAAGGCGGCCTCGAAGTCCCGCTGGACCAGGGTGCGGACTTTCTGCGCGGAGCCGTAGTAGGCGTCGTAGTAGCCGGCGGACAGGGCGTAGGTGCCCAGGATGATGCGGCGCTTGACCTCGTCCCCGAAGCCGGCGGCGCGGGTGGCACCCATGACGCGTTCAATCGTCATGGGACCCTCTTCGGGGAGGACGCGCAGGCCGTACCGGACGCCGTCGAACTTGGCCAGGTTGGAGGAGGCCTCGGACGGCATGATCAGGTAATAGGCGCCCAGGGCGTACTGGAAGTTGGGGCAGGAGACCTCCACGATCTCCGCGCCCGCGTCCTTGAGCAGCTCCAGGGCATCATTGAAGCGGTTTTCGACGCCCGCCTGGTAGCCCTCGCCGTGCAGTTCCTTGATGATGCCAATGCGGAGCCCCTCAACGCTGCCGGTCTTCGCGGCGGCGACGAGGTCCGCCAGCGGGTCCGGCAGGGAGGTGGAATCGCGGGGGTCGTGGCCGCCGATGACCTGGTGCAGCAGGGCGGAGTCCAGGACGGTCCGGGTAACGGGGCCGATCTGGTCCAGTGAGGAGGCCATGGCGATGGCGCCGTAGCGGGAGACGCTGCCGTAAGTGGGCTTCACGCCCACGGTGCCGGTGACGGCGCCGGGCTGGCGGATGGAACCACCGGTGTCCGTGCCCAGGGCCAGGGGCGCTTCGAAGGCGGCAACGGCGGCAGCGGAACCGCCGCCGGAGCCGCCGGGGATCCGGTCCAGGTCCCAGGGGTTGCGGGTGGGGCCGTAGGCCGAGTGCTCCGTGGAGGAGCCCATGGCGAATTCGTCGAGGTTGGTCTTGCCCAGGATCGGCATCTTGGCCGCGCGCAGGCGCTCGACGACGGTGGCGTCGTACGGGCTGTGCCAGCCTTCGAGGATCTTCGATCCGGCGGTGGTGGGCTGGCCGATGGTGACAATAAGGTCCTTGACGGCGATGGGAACGCCGGCCAGGAAGTGCAGGGCTTCGGCTTCCGCTCCGCCGGCGGCGCGGATGGCATCGACTTCCGCAGCAACGGCGAGCGCTTCCTCGGCGTTGACGTGCAGGAAGGCATTGACCTTGCCGTCCACGGCGGCGATCCGGTCCAGGTAGGCCTGGGTTGCCTCGACGGCGGTGACCTCGCCGGCACGCAGTTTCTCGGCGAGCTGCGCTGCAGACAGGCGGATCAGGGTATCGGCGCTGATGTTCTGTTCAGTCATGGTTATGCCTCATCCAGGATGGCGGGGACCTTGAAACGGTTCTCATCGGAGTCCGGGGCGCCGGAGAGAGCCTGTTCCGCCGTGAAGGTGTGGCCCACGACGTCCTCGCGGAACACGTTGGTCAGCGGAATGGGGTGCGAGGTGGCGGGCACGTCGTCCCCCGCGGCCTCGCTGACGGACTTCACCGAATCGACGATGACGGCGAGCTCGCCGGCCATCCTGTCCAGCTCTTCGGCACTCATCTCGATGTGAGCGAGCCGCGCAAGATGCGCGACGTCGTCACGGTTGATCGCAGCCATGGATCTCCCCTGCAAAGTTCGAATTGTTTTCCGATCCAGTCTAGTGGGGAAACGCAGATGCCCGTCTGACATCCCCCAGCGGGCGTCAGACGGGCACCTTCGATACCCGCATCCTGCCGCGGGGACAGGAGCACGGGCAGCTACAGACTAACCGATACCAATGGCTCCGGTCAGCATGCCGACACCAAGCATTACCAGCGAAATGACGGCGGTGCGCCACAGGACCTTCTTGTGGTGGTCACCGAGGTCCACCTTCGCCAGCGACACCAGGAGCAGGATGGCCGGAACCAGCGGGCTCTGGAGGTGGAACGGCTGGCCGGTGATGGAGGCGCGGGCCATGTCCGCGGCGCCGACACCGTAGTGGGCGGCGGTCTCGCTGAGCACCGGCAGGACGCCGAAGTAGAAGGCGTCATTGCTCATGAAGAACGTCATGGGGATGCTGAGGACGCCGGTGAGGACGGCCATGAACGGACCCATGGAGGACGGGATGATCTGGACCAGCCAGGCGGACATTGCCCCGACCATGCCGGTGCCCTTGAGGACGCCGGTGAGCACTGCGGCCGCCATGACCATGCTGACCACGGCGACGATGGACGGTGCGTGGGCGATCAGCTGGGCGCCCTGGTCCTTGACCCTGGGGAAGTTGACCAGCAGGGCGATCGCGGCGCCCACCATGAAGACGAACGGCAGCGGAATGACATTGGCCACGAGGACCACCATGACCGCGACGGTCAGGGCCAGGTTGAACCAGAACAGCTTGGGGCGCAGGGTGCTGCGGTTGGGATCGAGGGCGGTGTCGGCGAGTCCGGTGCCGCTGTCCTCAGCAAGGGAGTCGGTATGCTCCAGCACGGCCACCGAGGATCCTGCCGGGGAACGGTCGACGGCGGGGGCTGCTCCGCCAGGGTTGCCGCCCTTGCGTCCGGTGCCGGACGCCGTGCCGCCGGCGAGCGAACCACCGGTGGAGGTGCCGCCGTCGAACTCTGCTGCGGTGTCCGGGACGCCCCAGATTTCGGGAGCGGTGGCGCGGAGGCGGTTGCGTTCCTGCAGGCCCAGCAGCCAGGAGAAGGCGAAGACGACCACCAGGCCGGCCACGAGGGACGGGATCATGGGGACGAAGACGTCGTTGACGTCGATCTTGAGCGCGGTGGCGGCGCGGGCCGTGGGGCCGCCCCAGGGCAGGATGTTCATGGTGCCGTTGGCCAGGCCGGCCACGCAGGTGAGGACTACGGGGCTCATCTTCAGGCGCAGGTAGACGGGCAGCATGGCCGCGGTGGTGAGGATGAAGGTGGTGGATCCGTCGCCGTCCAGGGATACGGCGGCGGCCAGGATGGCAGTGCCCAGGACAACCTTGGCGGGGTCGTTGCCCAGCTTGCGGAGGATGAACTTCACCAGCGGGTCAAAGAGCCCGACGTCGATCATCAGGCCGAAGTAGATGATGGCGAACATCAGCAGGGCCGCGGTGGAGGTCATGGACTTCATGGAGTCCATCACCATGTCGCCGATACCCAGGCCGGCACCGGCGAAAAGGCCAAAAACAGTAGGGACGATGATCAGCGCCAGCACTGGCGTCAACTTCTTCGTCATGATCAGCACCATGAAAACCGCGATCATGGCGAATCCAAGTATTACCAGCACAGCCGGCTCCTTCTTGTGAACAGCACCACAGCGTTGTGATGCGTGCTACAGACTGTAGGGTGGCGGGCGTCACGGCGGTGCCTTTGGCTTAATTGATTGGCATACTGCTTGTTGGGAGCATTTTGCTCATTGTGCTCACGCAGCTTTTTCGCGCTGGAGGCCGCCCGCCCGCTACCGTCACGCAGTACCCGTCAAGGAGGATGAATGCAGCGTTCCGCGCCCCGGCCGCCGCTGCGGTTTTCCACCCAGACGCTCCTGCTCCAGGTGGCCGTGGTTCTTCTGGTAGTGCTGCTCAGCGCCGCCGTCCATGCCTGGCTGACCTACGACCGGGTGGGCAGCGACGCCGAAAACCAGGCACTGACGCTGGCCCGCACCGTTGCTTCCGATCCCGAGGTCCGGGCGGACGTGCTGGCCATCAGTGAACAGCCCGGCACTCCCCCGCCCGCGGAGCTTCTGGCCGGCCCCCTGCAGGCGTCCGCCGAGGCAGCGCGGACCCGGACGGGCGCACTGTTCGTGGTGATCACCGACGAAACCGGCATCCGGCTGGCGCATCCCGACCCCCAGCGGCTCGGCGGGAAGGTCAGCACCGACCCGACCGAGGCGTTGTCCGGGCAGGAGATCACCACCCGGAACACCGGGACCCTGGGCCCTTCCGCGGGGGCAAAGGTTCCGGTGTACGCTCCGGGCACGGCGACGGTGGTGGGCGAGGTCAGCGTGGGCTATTCCATGGAGACCGTCGCCCAAAGCGTGGCGCGGGATATCGGGCCGGTGGCGCTGACGGCCGCCGGAGCCCTGCTGGCGGGGGTCCTGGGGTCCTTCCTGCTGCGCCGGCGCCTGCAGCGCCTCACCCTGGGCCTGGAGCCTGAGGAGATCAGCAGGCTGGTCCACGACCAGGTTGCCGTACTGCAGGGCGTGGACGACGGCGTCATCGGCGTGAGTGCCGACGGGCGGGTCAGCGTCTTCAACGCCGCAGCCCAGCGCCTGCTCGGATTGCCCGACCTGTCCGGTACTGCCTGGGAGGACGCTCCGGTGCCGGAGCAGCTGAAGTCGCTGACCCGGCCGGGGGCCGGTGCTGCCGGCGGCACCGTTATGGGAGCCGCCGCGGGTACCAGCAGTTCGGGCCAGGATGCCCTGGAATTGATGGCCGGCGGCCGGGTCCTGGTGGCAAACGCGCGCAAGGCACTGCACCGCCGGGAGGACCTGGGCTGGGTCATCATGCTGCGCGACCGCACCGAACTGCAGCAGCTCACCCGGCAACTCGACGCAGTGGGCACCATGTCCACCGCCCTGCGGGCGCAGCGCCACGAGTTCGCCAACCAGCTGCACACGCTGGCCGGGTTCCTGGGCATCGGGCAGCATCAGGAGGCACGCGACTACCTGGCCGGGTTGGCCGCCACGGGACCGCTGAAGTTTCCGGTGGACCAGGCCGAGCTGCTCCAGGACCCGTACCTGCAGGCATTCGTGGGCGCCAAGGGCGTGGAGGCGGATGAACGCGGCGTTGCCCTGCGCATTGGGCCGGAGACGCTGGTCCGCGGCCAGGTGACCCAGGCCCAGGATGTGACCACCGTGCTGGGCAACCTGATCGACAACGCGGTGAACGCCGCCGTGGCGGGATCCTCCACCGAACGTTGGGTGGAGATTGAGGTGCTGGATGAGCCGGGCGACGACGGCGGCACGCTGCACGTGGTGGTCGCGGACTCGGGTGATGGGCTGGCGGACGGAACGGACGCGGAGCGCGTGTTCGCCGAAGGTTTCACCACCGCCACCGGGCCCGTTCGTGCCGGCGGCGGCCACGGATTCGGGCTGGCCCTGGCCCGCCAGCTGGCCCGCCGCCGCGGAGGCGACGTCAAAGTTCTCGAACGCGGAACCAGGGGCGGACCCGGCGCTGTATTCATGGCCACGTTGCCACACACAATGGCAGGAAACCCTGCCGCCCACCAGCTGGGGGCAGCCGGAAAGGATGACAATGGCTGACGATTTTCGGGTCCTGATTGTGGACGACGACTTCCACGTGGCAAAGCTCCACGCCACCTACGTGGACTCGGTGGCCGGCTTCCTGGCCCTGGCGCCCGCCGGCAGCGCATCCCTGGCGCTGCAGGCCATCCACAGCCTGCGGCCGGACCTGGTGCTGCTTGACGTCTACCTTCCGGATGCCTCCGGACTGGACCTGCTCCAGCAGCTGGACGTGGACACGATCATCCTGAGCGCCGCCTCCGACGCCGCCTCAGTCCGGGCGGCGTTCCGCCGCGGCGCGCTGGGGTACCTGCTGAAGCCGTTCACCGCCGAGTCGCTGTCGCAGCAGCTGCGCTCCTACGCCCGCTACCGCCGTCTCCTGGCGCAGCCGGGGGCACTGGACCAGGACAGGGTGGAACGCGCCAAACGTGCTCTGATTCCGGGGGATGTCACGCCGTCGTCGAAACCCCGTTCGGCCACGGAAGCGGCGGTCCTGGAATCGCTGGTCAGCGGCGAGCAGTACTCGGCTGCCGAGGTGGCCTCACGCGTGGGTGTCTCCCGCGCCACCGCCCAGCGGTACCTGTCCTCCCTGGCCGACGACGGCGCGGTGGACATCCAGCTCCGCTACGGGACCACCGGCAGGCCGGAACACCGCTACGGCCTGCCGGCCCGGTAGGGCAGAAGAAACTTCCGCGTTATGCGCTCTTCTGGGCCACCAGTTCGATCTCGACGAGCATCTTCGGGTCCAGGAACGGGAGCACGTGGACCAGGGAGAGAGTGGGGCGGATCTCTCCGAACACCTCGCCGTGGGCGCGGCCGGCCTCTTCCCATTTGCTGATGTCCGTCAGGTACAGCTTGGACTGCACCACGTCCTCGTAGCCGAAGCCGGCGTCAGCCAGGACTTTGCCGAGTTTCTGCAGGATGTACTGGGTCTGGGTGTAGAAGTCATCCCCCACGATTCCGTCGTCACCGCTGGCCGCGGTAGCGGAGATGTAGAGGGTGTTGTCCACCTGGACGGCGCGGGAATAGCCGAGGGTCTGTTCCCAGACGGATCCGCTGCCGAAGGTATTGCGCATGGGTGGGCCTTTCAAAGCTGGAATGGGTCGCCACCACTGTAGGGCGGCTACAGGTCGCGCCGGTAAACCAGCAGTTTTGTGTCGGTTCCGGGGACCAGCCAGTCCCGTTCAGGGGCCCTGTGGAAGCCGGTCTTAAGGTAGAGCCCGTGCGCGCTTTCCCAGGCCTGGCCCGTGGTGAGGGCCACTGCACGGATGCCGGGAAGCGTCCTGGCATGGCTGACGATGGCGTCCACCATGGCTTTGCCGGCGCCGCTGCGCTGCACGGCAGGGTCCACCACCAGCATGCGGAATTCCAGTTCGTCAGGCAGGGCGATGTCCGCGTACGGTTCCCCCGCCAGTGCCAAGGTGACCGAGCCGACGATGGTTCCTTCCCGTTCGGCCACCCAGATGGTTGCCTGTTCGGCCCGCGCCGCAACGTCCATGATCTTGACAATGTACGGGTGCGAGGCGTCGTCGAAGTAGCCTGCGGACAGGTAAGAGTCCCCGGTGATGCGGGCAATGGCGGGGAAGTCGGCTTCGACGGCGGGACGGATGGTTAGCTGCGGCTGCACCCGTCAATGGTAGTGGCAGCCGGTCCGTGGGCTGCGCGGAAAAGCGTTTTCCGTGATCGAACTATCAGATGGTGCGCAGCAACCGGGGCAGCCGCCTCCTTCCGGCGCCTGCGCCCGCAGTACCTCACCGGTTAGAGCGGAAACTTCCCGGACAACTCCAGGCTGGCAGCGCACGTCCACGCGTCAAGGCGCTCGTCGTCGGTGGGGCCGCCGTCGAGCGGGCTGGTCAGGCGGGGCCTGCGCACCCAGCAGCCGGCTTCCTCGGCGATCAGCGCCCCGGCCGAGAAGTCGTGTTCGTTGAGTCCCCGCTCGCCATAGGCATCGTGCGTTCCATCCGCCACCATGCACAGGTCGAGGGCTGCGGAACCCAGGCGGCGGACGTCGGCGAAGCCGTCCATGAGGGTGGCGAAAGCGGCAGCCTGCTCGCTGCGGACGCCGGGTTCGTAGCTGAACCCGGTGGCCAGGATCTGCCCGGCGCGGCCCGGTACCGGGCCGTCGAGCCTGGTGACAGTGCCGCGTTCCTCCAGCCACGCACCCTGGCCGCGGGCAGCGTAGTACACCCGCCCCAGGGCAGGGGCGTTGACGACGCCGGCCAGCCAGACGCCGTCGGCATCGGCAACAGCCACGGAGGTGGCGTAGTAGACGATGTTGCGGATGAAGTTGGTGGTGCCGTCCAGGGGGTCGATGGACCAGCGGTAACCGGTGGGGTCGGCGGCCCGGGTGGTTCCCTGTTCCTCGCCGGTGATGCTGTCGTCCGGGCGGGCAGTGGTGATGACGCGGCGCACGGCGTCTTCCGCGGCCAGGTCGAAGGCCGTGACCCAGTCCCCGGCGGCCCCCTTGTTGCTCGCGTCCAGGGCGTTGCCGTCCCGGCCGGAGAGGACGTTGGCGCCTGCCGCGGCCGCCTGTTTGGCCACCGCCAGGAGTTCAGCTGCGGACGTCATACGTTCTCCTCCACTGCGACAGGTACAGCCGCTTTCTGGGTGCTGTCGGCATCGTCGCGCCAGGTTTCCGCTGCGTCGCCACCAGGTTCTGCACCGTCACCAGGTTCTTCGCCGGCTGCCGGGGCATCACCCAAGGCAGCCGGGCCGCCGTCGAGCAGTTGCCTGAACCCCTCCTCGTCCAGGACCCGGATCCCGAGCTGTTCTGCCTTGTCCAGCTTGCTGCCGGCGCTTTCGCCGGCCACCACGTAGCTGGTGTTCTTCGAAACGGAACCCGCCGCCTTGCCGCCCCGGAGCAGGATGGCTTCCTTTGCCTCGTCCCGGCTGAAGTTGGGCAGGGAGCCCGTGACCACCACGGTAAGGCCTTCCAGGGTGCGCGGCATGGACTCGTCCTGTTCGTCCTCCATGCGAACACCGGCGGCGGCCCAGCGGTCGATGATCTCCAGGTGCCAGTCCTCCGCGAACCATTCCTTCAGTGCGGCGGCGATGGTGGGACCTACCCCGTCCACATGGGCCAGTTCCTCCTCGGAGGCCGAGCGGATGCGGTCCATGGAGCCGAACGCCTGTGCCAGGGCACGCGACGCGCGCGGACCGACGTGCCGGATGGACAGGGCAACCAGGACGCGCCACAGGGGCTGGGTCTTGGCCTTTTCCAGTTCCTTGAAAAGCTTCTGGGTGGTGGCGGTGGGCTTCGACGGCGACTTGGCGGTGCCCTTGCTGAAGAAGTACGGCACCAGCTCGTACTCGCCTGTGGGAACGCCCTTTGACTTTTTCTCGCGCCGGATCCGGACATCGGCCAAATCCCCGGGAGTGAGGTCGAACAGCCGGGCTTCGGAGGTCAGCGGCGGCACCTCAGGCTCGGCGGGCTGGGTCAGGGCGATGGCCGCCTCCCAGCCCAGGGCCTCAATGTCGAAGGCGCCCCTGCCCGCTACATGGAACACGCGCTCGCGCAGCTGCGATGGGCAGGACCTGGCGTTAGGGCAGCGGACATCCACGTCCCCCTCCTTGGCAGGGGCCAGGGGCGTCCCGCAGGAGGGGCATTCGGTGGGCATCACAAAGTCGCGCACCGGCGGGTCCTGCTGGTCGCGGAGGTTCAGGACCGGTCCCACTATTTCCGGGATGACGTCCCCGGCCTTCCGCAGGATCACGATGTCGCCGATCTTGACGCCCTTGGCCTTGACGACGTCCTGGTTGTGGAGTGTGGCCATCTCCACTGTTGAACCGGCCACCTTGACCGGCTCCATGACTCCGTAGGGGGTGACGCGGCCGGTGCGGCCCACGTTGACCTGGATGTCCAGCAGCTTGGTGTGGACTTCCTCCGGCGGGTACTTGTAGGCCACGGCCCAGCGGGGAACACGCGTGGTGTTGCCCAGGGCACGCTGGGTACCGAAATCGTCCACCTTGATCACGATGCCGTCGATCTCATGGAGCAGCTTGTGGCGCTGGTCGCCGTACCGTTCGATGAAAGCCAGGACGTCGTCGCGGGTTTCCAGCACCTCGAAGTAAGGGCTGACCGGCAGGCCCCATTCCTTGAGCAGCCCGTACGTTTCGGACTGGCTCCCGGCCGCAAGTCCCTCCCGGGCGCCGATGCCGTGGACGAACATTTTCAGCGGCCGCTTGGCCGTTTCGGCAGGGTCCTTCTGGCGCAGCGACCCTGCTGCGGCGTTCCGGGGATTGGCCAGCGGCGCCTTGCCGGCTTCGATGAGTGCTTCATTGAACTCAGCGAATGCCTTGGAGGGGATGAAGACCTCGCCGCGTACCTCCATCTCGGCCGGGAAGCCGTTGCCGCGCAGTTCCTGCGGGATTTCCTTGATGGTGAGCAGGTTGTGGGTGATGTCCTCGCCCGTGGTTCCGTCGCCGCGGGTGGCGGCACGCACCAGTTTGCCGTCGCGGTACAGGAGGTTGACCGCCAGGCCGTCGATCTTGAGTTCGGTCAGCCATGCGGCTTTGACGCCGCCGTCACCGATCTTTTCGATGCTGGCCTCGGCCCGGTTGAGCCAGGCCTCAAGCTCGTCGAGCGAGAAGACGTCCTCCAGGCTGTACATCCGCTGCAGGTGCTCTACCGGCGCGAACGCGGCCGATACCTCGCCGCCCACTTCCTGGGTTGGGGAATCGTTGGCCACCAGTTCGGGGTGCAGCGCCTCGATCTCCTCCAGGCGGCGGAAGAGCGTGTCGAACTCGGCGTCCGACACCAGCGGCGCGTCCTCCTGGTAGTACGCGAACCGGTACTTCCGCACCAGGTCCGCAAGGTTCTCGTATTCCTCGCGGATGGCTTCGGTGGGGATCGCTTCGGGCTCGTGCGGCGCCGTGCTCCGGCCGGCGGTCTGTTCTGCGTGTCCTGGTCCTGTGCTCACAGACCTATCTTGCCCTACAGCCCCGACACTGATGTGGCCGGGTGGGGCGGAAGGTGCGCGCAGCTCAGTGCGACCGGAGCCGGTTCCGGTAGCGGGTGAACCAGGCGAAGGAGCCGGCTGAAAGAGCCACCAGCAGCGTTCCCAAGGCGATGGGGAGGAACTCCGGCCCGTCGGAACCCTGGCCGCGCGCGGGAACGGCGGCAGCCATCGGAGCGGCCGCGGCGGACCGCGTGACGGGACTGTTCCAGTCCTGGCCACTGGACGGTCCGGTGGGCGGCCGGTACCCCACGGCGGCTGAGGCGGTGGCAGGGGCCACGTCACCTGCCGGCGTGGCGGGCAGCGCCGGATCGGGTGGTGCAGCATCCTGGGGCCCGGCGTCTCCCTGCGGAGGCTGGGGCGGGGCCGGCTGGACCGGTACCCCGGCCGTAGGTGCCGGCTGGGAGGTTGGCGGCGCGGGGTCCCTGGTCTTCCGCGGCCGCCCGGGTTGGGCAGTGTCCGGGCTGCCAGCCAGGACGGGCAGGCAGAGAATGCCGCAGGTTGAGGTCGGGGCCACCGAGGGCTCGGCAGTGGCGGCGCGTGCGGGGGAAGTCGGGAAGAAGCCAAAGGCCAGGGCCAGGACAGCTGCTGATGCCGTCGTCGAAACAGCGTGGCGGGCCGGTGCGGACGGGGTCATTGCTACCTTTCGATGCGCGCAGTCCCCCCACCACGGCTTTCTGGTGTCCCCGGTAGTCTTCTACAGCTCCCTGCGGGGCCGCAAATCCGCAGCAGCGGCGCCCCCGCAGTCATCGGACCTGTTCAGTCCCGGTTTTCGGGCGGCAGCGCCACCTGGATTTTCCGGGCTTTACCGCGTCCCACCACGTAGCCGCGGCCCGGAATGAACTCGGGACTGACGCGGCCCAGGGAGGTGTTGAGCAGGCTGTCGCCCTCAATATCCCCCGGGTTGAGCAGCAGCCCGCGCCGGCCGGATTTGAACGGCTGGGCAAGCTGCCAGGCACTGGACCAGGTGGAGGATTCAGACTCGCCCACCACCCACTGGTCCGCTTTGAGCGACGCCGTCACCAGCTGGGCCATGCCTGATTCGGCGATGGTGTCGGTGAACTCGGTGAGGCCTTCAATGAAGATGGCCACGGTTCCCGGGTTTCCGGTGGAATGCTCCACCAGGTCCTCCACCACCTCGGCGAGGTCATCCGGCCCCACCACGGCGCGGTTCCAGATGGGAAGTGACGCGACGGCGGACCGGCGGGATCCCACGTAGATCAGCTCGGTGGCGGGGTTGGACCGGCGCAGGGCGTATGCCAGGGTAACCAGGGCTACGGTGCGCCCTGCACCCGGCGGCCCGGCAAGCAGCAGCGGGCCCCGTGCCATGATCTCGGCGGCCTGGAGCGACTCATCGTCCACGCCTATGACCGGCAGGTCCGGGCTGCCGGCGGGCAGTACGTCCAGGTCCACCTGCTCCGGCAGCCGCTCGATGCCCGGTGCGGTCTCCAGCCCCTGCCGCATCATGGCTTCGCTGAGCTTGTGGACTTCGCGGGCCTGCAGGGCAAGGTTGGAGTTGCCGCCCAGGACCGCCAGCTGCACTTCGAGCCCGTCCAGCAGCCCGCGGCCCGGGGGCGAATTGGCGGTGAGGACGTCCCTGGGCACGTCCATGGAGATGTAATCGTCCTCGTTGGAGAGCCGCAGCACCAGCCTGCGCTGGATGGAGGCGAGCAGGGAGGCGGGGACGGCGTTGGGCCGGTCGCCCGTGACCACGAGGTGGATGCCGAGGGTCCGGCCGTCGGTGGCCAGCTGGAGGAAGATGTCCCAGAGGCCGGAGAGCTTGCTGTGCTCGTAGGCCTCGCGGAAGGCGGACATGCCGTCCACCAGGACGAAGATCCGTTTTTCGTCCGGCCGGTTGGCCAGCTTCCGGTACTCGACGATGGTGGAGGCGCGGACCTCCGCGAACTGCGCTGACCGCCGCTCGGCAATGTCCCGCAGGAGGCGCAGGAGCCTGCCCACGCGTTCCACGTCGTCGCCGTTGATGATCTCTCCCACGTGCGGAAGCTCCTCGAGCATCCGCAGCCCTGCGGAACCGCAGTCGATGCCATACACGTGGACGGGCCCGCCCCGGGGAGTGACCGCGGCGGCAATGGCGATACCGCGCAGGGCCGCCGACTTGCCCGAGCCGCCGGTGCCATAGATGGCCATGTTGCCGTCCCGGTCGGGCTCGTAGAACACGGTGGGCTGGTCCTGGTGGACGGGATCGTCGGCAACGCCCAGCAGCAGCTGTTCGTCGGTGCGCGGGTTGGGCAGCTTCGAGAAGTCGTAGGTCTTGGCCAGTTCGTCCAGCCACGGCCTGCGTGGCGGCTGGATGGCAAGGCGCTCCGCGGCGTGCACGATCGTTGAGGTCATCCGGGCAATGTCGTTGGGCCCGGCCGGCTCCTGCGCGACAGGCTTGTCCGGGGCCGGAGCTTCCCAGCTGGGACCGGAGCCGAAGGCCATCTCCACGATGTCGATCTGGGGACGCTGCGGTTTGTCGGTGGTCCATCCGCCGGCGTAGCCGGTCTGGAACCCCTGGATGCGGCCTGGGCCGGTCTTGGCGGCGCCGCGGCCTGGTATGGCGGGGTCGAAGTAGGCGGCGTCGGGCACGCCCAGGATGTCCGTGGCGTCGTCCTCGTCGGCCATGCGGAGCGCCACGCGCAAGTTGGTGTTGGCCCGGAGGTTGTCCTTGATGACGCCTGCCGGCCGTTGGGTGGCCAGGATGAGGTGCAGGCCCAGGGACCGGCCGCGGGCGGCCACGTCCACCACCCCGTCCACGAACTCGGGGACGTCGTTGGCCAGCGCGGCGAACTCGTCCACGATGATGATCAGGTACGGCGGTGCGTCGGGGTCCGCCTCCCGCTGCAGGGCCAGCAGGTCCTTGGCCTTCTTGCGGTTCAGCAGCTGTTCCCGGTAGTGCAGCTCGGCCCGGAGGGATGCCAGGGCCCGGCGCACCAGGTGCGGGGACAGGTCCGTGACCAGCCCCACGGTGTGCGGAAGATTGATGCAGTCGGCGAACGCGGCGCCGCCTTTGTAGTCCACGAACAGGAAACTGACGCGGTCCGGGCTGTAGGCGGCGGCCATGCCCATGACCCAGGACTGCAGGAACTCGGACTTGCCGGCCCCGGTGGTTCCGCCCACCAGCGCGTGCGGTCCTTCATTCTTCAGATCCAGGTAGAGCGGTTCAATGCCCTTGGACCCCACCAGTGCCCGGAGCGTGCCGTTGTCCTTGCGGTTGGCCACGGCGCTGGCACGAACCGAATTGTTCTCCGTCCAGCGCTCGGCCACGGCCTCCGGGTTGTCCAGGAAATCCTTGCCGATCAAGGTTGCGTAGGAAACGGCACGCGGCAGGTCGGAATCGTCGTTGACGGGCTTGCCCACATCAACCACGGGGGCCAGCATCCGTGCCAGCTGCGCAGCCAGTCCCGCGTCCACGCTTTCGCAGCTGACGGGGTAGGTGTGGCGGCCCAGCCGAACCTGGCCGGTAGTGGTGCCGTGGTCGCCGTCCACCATCATGAAGTCGCGGCAGGCTGCGGGGAGCGCCTGGATGTCCGTGGCCACCCACAGCACATGGACACCTGAGTCCGGACCCCGTTCTGCCAGCCGGGTGAGGCGGCCACGGTCCACGGGGGCGTCGTCTTCCACGATGACCAGCACGGACGGCAGGACCGGTTCCTCAAGCTCATGCTTGACGGGGTCGATGCCGGGGCGCAGGTCGGGCGCGGTCCGTTTGGCCGCTGCCTCGCGGGCATCGACCAGGTCTTCGAGGCGGGCCAGCAGGGAGGAACCGCCGGCCGAACCGGCGGCCAAGTGGTCCCCGCCCAGGGGGCTGTAGCCCGAACCCACGTGCGGAAGCCACTGCAGCCAGTTCCAGCGGGCCCGGGACTGGGCGGACGTGATGGCAGTCAGGACCACCTCGGCCGGAGAATGCAGGCCCACCAGCTGCAGCACCATACCGCGGGCGACGTCGTCCACCAGGCCGCGTGCGCCGGCGATGCCCAGGGCGCCCGAGGTGCGCAGCTGGGAGACCACGGGAACGCCCTCGATCTCGCTGAACTGCTTGATGCAGTCCTGGATTTCGCGGGCGTACTGGACCTCGGTGTCGTTGCTGGAGGGTTCTTCCAGCGGAATGCGGGACGGCGCGGTGCCGAGCCCGAAGCGCAGGCCCAGGAACGAGGAGTGCTCCGGCCGGTGCGTCCAGAGCAGCGGCCCCAGCTTGTAGATGGCATCCACGGTGTCGCTGACGGACGGCGCTTCCTGGAGCCGGACGGCCCGTTCCACCTGCTGCAGTTCGGTGAGGTCCCGCCGGAACGCGGCCATCGCGGCCCGGAACTGCTTGAGCTGCTCCTTCTGCTGCTTCCGGGTCCGCATCCGGGTGTCCATGTAGTGGCCCACGATGAACAGGGGCATCATCAGCATGAACACCATGGAGAGCACGTTCTGCGTCACCGCGAAGATCACGGCGCCCATCATGAGCGGTGCCACCAGCATGATGTACGGGAAGGGCTGGTCCTCCGGACGCTTGGGCCCGGCAGGCAGTACCCGCTTGGGTACGTCGAAGCGCGGCACCACGCGAGGGGAGCGGTTGAAGTCCACCAGGGGCGACGTCGGCGCTGCCGCGTGGTTGTGTCCCAGCGGCACCACGGTGATGGTGGTGTCCCCCAGGGTCACCGTGTCGGAGGAGTTGAGGGTGGCGCGGGTGACGGGCAGGCCGTCCATCAGGAGGCCGTTGGCGGAGTTGGTGTCAACGATTTCGATGCTTTCGCCCACCGTGATGCGGGCGTGCCGCTTGGAGGTGAGCGGATCCGCCAGGCGGATGTCCACGTTCCGGTCCCGGCCGATATAGCTGGTGCCGGTGGGCAGCGGGAATTCGCGTCCGACGTCGGGCCCGGACAGTACCCGCAGGGTTGCCGCGGCGGGTCCCCGGCTGGCTCCGGCCTCGTGGAACTGCCCGCTCACCTGGGCCAGCGATACTACCGACCCCGGCCTCAGCCCTGATTCGAGGAGGTTGTCCTCCCGGGCCAGGACGTTGCCGCTGATCCCGGCGCCCACGAAGGCTTCGTCGATGCGCAGGGAGAGGTTGTCCGGCGCAGGGGTGCCCTTGCGGGCCGGGTCCGCCGCCCAGAGGACGGTGGCGATATCGGCAACTGTGGCCATGCCGTCCACCGTGACGGCCAGGTCCTTGGCCTCGGCGGGCTCGCGGCGGAGTGTCAGCCGGATCCTCATCCTTCGTCCACGCCCCTCATCTTCTCGAGCAGGTACAGGTCATCGGGTGTCACCAGGTGGGTCGTGACAGCATGCTCCACCAGCCGCGCCCGCCGGTTGGTGGCGAGCTTGCCACCGCCGCCGCGAAGTCCCACCACTCCCACGCGGTCCAGCTTGTCGCAGACGTTGTCGAGCTTTCGGTTGAACCGGGTCAGCGCCCACCCCAGCGTTTTGGCCGCGGCCGCGGAGGACGGGATGGTGCTGAAGCCCGTGCCCTCGCGCCGGAGCACCGGCTCGGCGAGCGCCACGATCAGTGCCTTCTGGGCATCCGTGAAGACCACCGGACCGATGGTGGTGTCCCCGCTGCTGGTCCCTTCCCGGGCTTCCTGCCGGAAAGAGGGTGTCTTCACGTGCACGGCGAACTCATACGTCGTGGGCCCTGCAGTGAAGATGACATTGGTGTGGCTGAACACCAGCGGGATCCGGGCGCCGGGCGACAGCCAGGCCTGCATGCCGCCGGAGGCGTCGGCCACGGTGGCGGAGAGCATGCTCCCCACGTTGCTGAGCCACCAGATGCCGTCGTAGCGTGCCACCTGCAGGAACTGCCGGTGCAGGTATGGGTTGTCGTCCACTTCAAGGTCGCCTTCGCGGCCGATATTGAAGATGTCTTCGTCCGATGGCTCATACCATTCGCCGCAGAAATCTATCGCTAGATCCCCCATGATCCATGCCTCCTCAAGGCAGAACTGTTCCGGTGTGGCCGGAGTGCTGGTGTTGTGCTGTTGACTGGTGCCCCTGCAGGGGAAATCACTTGC
Source organism: Pseudarthrobacter sp. NPDC080039 (assembly GCF_040702335.1). Taxonomy (NCBI): domain Bacteria; kingdom Bacillati; phylum Actinomycetota; class Actinomycetes; order Micrococcales; family Micrococcaceae; genus Pseudarthrobacter; species Pseudarthrobacter sp. NPDC080039. Next base: position 27,478 of record NZ_JBFBKY010000002.1, read on the forward strand.
CCACGCATGCGATGGAGCCTGATTCCATGGGTGAAAAGGCGCCGTCGGTGCGCACGATCATCACTTGGATGCAGGTCTGCCCGGAGGGATTGGGCCGGAGCCGTACGGACGGCTGCGTGATGGCCTGGAATCCCCCGTCACCGCCCCCGATGGTATACACCTTCCACTTGTAGGTGTCCCCGTCCTTGGGCTGCGGGTTGGTCCAGGTGAAAGTCGCCTCCCCGTCACCTGCGATGGTGCCCTTGAGGCCTTCCACATCAGGGACAGTGCCGTTGTCCAATGCGTCCGCGGGCGGTTTGCTGACCTGCTGGGTGGGCACCGGCTTGGGTGTGCCGGGGGCGGCGTTGGCCACCACGATGCCCACCACGGCCGCCAGGGCCAGGAGGGTGCCGCCGGTAATGGCGAGCCAAAGGTTGCGCTTGCTGTGGTCCGCTACCGGCTCCGCCTGGGGTTCGTCCACTTTCACGGCGCGCTGGACTGTTGCGTCGGCCGTGTAGCCGGTGTCCTGCTCAGGTCCCCCTGCCAACGTGGCCGGGCCTCCTGCCAGCGGGGCGCCGTAGTTGACGGCCCCTTCGCTGCCGCGCAGGACTGTGGACTGGGCCCACTCCCCCTGCCCGCCGCCGTCGGCCGTGCCCTGTGCGTCCGAAGTACCGGCGGGGCCGGCGGGGATGTGCGGGACCGCCGGGGCAGGCCGCCATTGGCTGGGGGCAGCAGGGGTGAAGGACGACGGCGGGAGGGCGCCATCCCTGCGTCCGGTCGCGTCGGTCCCCGCAAAGGTTGCGTTGGGACGGGTTCTCGCGGGGAAAGTGGGCGCGCTGCCGGTCCGCTCCGGATCAATGGCAGCGATGCTGCGGACGCGCGTTTCCTCGGTGCTGTCGTCCGGGTGGTTTTCCTCCTGCTGGGGCTCCTCCAGGACCTCGAAGGGTGTCACCGAGAGGTTGAGTTCTGCCTGGATGCGCTGCAGGGCAAGGGCGAAGGCGTGGGCGGACGAGTACCGTGACTGCGGCGCCTTGGCCATGGCGGTTGCCAGGGCCAGTTCCAGGGATTCAGGCACGTCCGCCCGGCCCAGCCGGGGCAGGGCCGTGTTGCTGATCCGGTTGATCAGTTCGCGCTGCGAGTTGTCCGCTCCCGGCATCACAAAGGGCGATCGGCCCGCCAGCAGGGTGTACAGGGTGGCACCCAGGGCCCAAACATCCACCATGACCCCGTCCACCGCGCCGTCCCGGAACTGCTCCGGCGGGGACCAGGGGATGGACATGCCGGAGTCGTCATCGCTGTCGCCGGCAAGGGTGCCGGAGATGCCGAAGTCCGTAAGAGCGGGCCGGTTGTAGTCGGTCACCAGGATGTTGGCGGGCTTGATGTCCCGGTGGGCGATGCCGGCGCGGTGGGCGGTTTCGACGGCGGACGCCACCTGGATGCCGACGGCCAGCACCTCGTCCACGCTGAAGCGCTGCCGACGGTACCGCACGTCCAGGCTGGGCCGGGAGCAGTACTCCATCGCCAGGTAGGAGTGCCCGTCGTCCGTTACTTCCGCTTCGAAAATGGTCACGATGTACGGGTGCGAGGACAGCTGGGCCATGAGGTTGGCCTCGGACTCGAACCGCCGCCGGGCGCCCTCAGTCTTCAGGTCCGAGAGCAGCACCTTGACGGCGACTTTCCGGCGCGGCCTGTCCTGTTCGTAGAGGTAGACGTCGGAAAAGCCGCCGGAGCCCAGCAGGCTGATGTAGGTGAACCCGGGGATCCGGGGCGGCGGGGCAACGGGCCGTTTGGAACTCAAGGAATCTCCTCAAAACGCAGTGAGATGTCGTCGCCCAGTTCCGCGATGTCGCCGTCGAGCAGGATGGCCATCTCGTTCTGGGCCAGGCGGCGCGGGGGCTGCCCTTCGCGGACCAGGACTGTGCCGTTGGTGGCTTTGAGGTCGCAGAGCATCACGTGCCAGCCCTCAAGCCGCACCTCCACATGTGACCGCGAAATGTCCCCACCGGGGCTTGCCACCTGCACCAGGCGCGGCATCACCCCGCCCTGCACGCGGGACACGGACGGCTGCCTGCCGATGACCATCGACTGGTCGAGGTCCAGCAATTCACCCGTGGACAGCCGCATCCGCCCCAGCCGGGGGCGTGCCACTTGTACGGCATCCGGGAGCAGTGCGGCACCGCAGGCGCTGCACTGTGCATGGGTGGGCGGGTTGGCGTGGCCCCGCGCACAGACGCGTGCCAGCACCAGCGGGGCGCCCGAGGCATCCGGACGGCCGGCCGGCGGGGTGGCTGATGCACCGGAACCAGCCCCCGGGAGGCTGTTCTTCATGACCGTCTGGCCGTCGTGATCGGGGGCGAAGCTTGCCCCGGGTTCGGCCGGAGGTGCCTCCTGGGCGGGGCCGCCGTCGGCCGGAACCGGAGCGTCGGCTGCCGGAGCGTCGGCTGCCGGGGCCGGTGGAGTGCCGGGGGCCGGCGGCGGGGCCGGTGCGGAAGCGGACGCTGCCGGCGTGGATCCTCCGGTACGCCAGGGCACGGAATCAATGAGGCCCGTGGCAGCCGGAAGGGGCCGGGCGGGTGCATCCGCGGCGGAAGCGGTGCCGGCTGCGGCGGACGGGCCGGTGCCTCCGTAAACTGAACCCCCCGCTGCGGTCGCAGGCTCTTCCGGGGCAGCGTCCTGCGCCGTTTCGATCGCGGCCCGCTGTTCAGTGGCAGGCAGGGCAGGCTGCTGTCGGGCCGGGACATGGCCGGAATCGGGGTCCGGTTCCTCGCGTACCGCCGCGTCTTCGATGTTCCGCATCACTGTGCGGTCCCACAAGTGGTCGTAGGAACTGGTCAGCTCCACCGACGGAACAGCCTCACCCATGCCGGTGCCGTGCCCGGCGGCCACGCCATCCGCCGGTTCCATCCCGGCGGCCCTGGCCACCAACTCTCCGTCCGCGTCGATGATGGCGCCGGGGGCGATCGTGGCCTCCGGGTCGATGAGGGGCGCCGGGTCCATGAGGGCCGCCGCGGACGCCGGTTGGAGGTCTGCGCCCGCCAGGCGCTCATCGTCGGGGTCCATGCCGGCAGGCTCCCCTCCGCCAAGTTCCCCACTGTCCGGGTCCTCGTCGGCTGGGTCCTGGTCCAGGGTTCCCCCCACTGTCTCGGCGGAGGCTTCCTGGCCGCGAAGGACACCCTGCGGCGCCGGGCCGGAAACGTACTCGCCGCCGATGCCGTCCACCTCACCGGCGGCATTCACCGCGAAGGGACCATCGGCAGCGGCGGGAGCCTCTGCAACCCCGGTGGGCGCCGCAGCAGGACGGTTGACGGCGGCGGGCCCTGAAGGTGCCCCGAGGGTCAGGGACTGCAGCAGGACAACCCCCTCCCCCAAGGGCAGTTCAGCCAGGGGCGTTCCACGCTGTCCCGCGGCCTGCCCGCTTGTTCGGGCGCTGTCCGCGATCACCAGGCGGCAGGTCCCCGGCACCACGAACCTGCGTTCGTTCCAGGTGGTCACGTCCCGGCCGTCAAGCTCGACAGCTCCCCCGGGCTGGTCGACGGCGAGGTCGATCCCGCCGCGCAGGAAGACCCGCAGGGAGCCGTTGAAATCAAGGATGCCGAACGACGGGATGCGGGTAAGGGATCCGCCGGAGCTGCTCGTTACGGCCGCCAGGACCTCGTGCGGCTCAGGACGCCCGGCCAGGAGCTCCCATAGTGCACCCGCGAGTTCAGCAGGTGCCCCGGGACCCAGCAGGACTGCGGTCCGGGACCGGACGATGCCCAGCCAGTGGCCTGGGGTGTAGCTAGCGCCGGTCATCGTCCGGCTCCCCCTCATGGTCCGTGCTTGCCACCACCGGTTCGGGCAGGGGCTCCGTGACCGCTTCTGACGCCGGGGGACGCGGCAGCGTCACTTCGTCTCCGTCATCAGAGGTCTGCCGGGGCGCCGTGGTGCCCGCGCCGTCGTCGTTCGCTACGTTCCGTGCGTCCACCACGATGGCGGTGACGTTGTCCCGGCCACCGCTGCGCAGGGCAGCCTGGATCAGGGTGTCCACCGCGTCCTGCGGGTCCGCCACGGTACTGAGGATGCGGAGGATTTCGTCATCGCTGAGTTCGCCGGTCAGCCCGTCGGAGCACACCAGGATGCGGTCGCCTTCCTCGACCGGGAGGAGCCAGTAGTCCGCCTCCGTCTCATCCCCTGTGCCCAGGGCGCGGGTGACCACGTGCCGGCGCGGGTGGACGGTGGCTTCCTGGGCGGTGATCTCGCCCGCGTCGACGAGTTCCTGGACCTCGGAGTGGTCTACGCTGATCTGCTCAAATCGTCCCTGGCTGAGCCGGTAGGTGCGGGAGTCGCCGATGTTCAGCACCAGCCAGTAAGGCATGCCCATCTGTTCCACGAGGACCGCGCCGGTCAAGGTGGTGCCGGCCCGCGCTCCGGTGGCTTCGCGGATGGAGTTGTCCGCACGGACAAGGTACTGCTGGAGGACACCGGCCGTGATACTCCGTTCGCCAGAGGCGATTTGGGGCATTTCGGCGAGCGCACGCACGCACAGGCCGCTGGCGATTTCGCCGGCCTCGTGCCCGCCCATGCCGTCTGCCACGGCAAACACGGGGTCGGCGGCGATGTACGAATCCTCGTTCAGTTCCCGGCGGAGTCCCCTGTCCGTCCCGTAGCCGTACGTGAGGCTGAGGCCCGGGCCCGGCTGGATGGTGGGGGAAACACTGGCGGGGTGCTGGTTCATGCCTGTCCTAGGTAAAAGGTACGGTCTCCAAAGTGGACGCTGGATCCCGGGCTGACAAAGGTGGGGACGCCCGGCACCAAGGGGGTGCGCAGGCCGTCCGGTGTGGTGACGGCGCTTCCGTTGGTTGACTGCCGGTCCGTCACCCAGATGCCCGCGCCGTCGGTGAGCAGGTGCAGGTGCGTCTTGGAAATGGAGCGGCCGGGATCATCCACGGCCAGCAGTTGGGCGTGTTGTTCCCCCGCCTGGCCCACGGGGTCGCGGCCCACCAGGACGCTGCGGTCCAGCTGGAAGTCACGGCCGTCGTCCAACCGGATGCGGAGGACGGCTACCGGGGCCGGTCCGCCGGCGCCGGGGCGCACTTGGGTGCGTTCGACGTCGTCGTCAACCTGCTGCGCGGCCACGCGGTGGCCCTGGGACGGGTCGGTGGGAACGGCTGCGGCAGGAGCGAAACCCGGGGCGGCACCACGGGCAACGGGGGCAGCCTGTACGGGGGCGTCGGTTGCGGGCGGCGCGAATGATGCCGGCGACGTGTAGGGCATGGTGTGGGACGGCATGATGGCCGACGGCGCGGGTAACTGGCCTGCACGGCTTGGGGATGCCGGCGCGGGAGATACGCCAAACTGTGGGGCCGGCGTGGCAGGTAACGGTGCGAACGCCGCCGGAGCTGCAGGGGCCGGCGTCCCCGGGCCCTGCATCAACGGGCCCTGCATCAACGGTCCCTGCATCACCGGGTTCTGCGTAACTTGGACCCGGTGCTGCGGTGCAGGCGCCGAAGCAGCCTGGGCCTGCTTCGCTCCTGCCACCGGGGACAGCACCTGCTGCACGGGGGGAAGGTCCAGTGGCGCAAAGCTGTACGGCCCCTGGATTCCCCCGGTGGTGATGGGATCCCTGCCTGCCTTGACGTCGAACACCAGCGTCCTTGCAGCTGCATCGTTCCAGCCGCGCAGGCCGCCGTTCCTGTCCCATCGGCAGGACACCACCACCAGTATTGCCCAGGCGGCACCCACGAGGAGCAGCGGCCCAAGGATGAAGAGAGCGGCATCGAACCACTTGAAGACGACCACCAGAACCGCGGCCAGCAGGGCCAGCAGGACGCCGGCGCCGGTGATGAGGCCACGCAGGAAGACGGCGCCGGCACCGGGCGCATAGCCATCGTGGTCGGCGCTGCGGATGCCCATCAGCAGGTTGCCGGGCGTTTTGCCGCTGCGGGCCTCCAGGCCGAGCACGACGAACAGGTAGGCCAGGGTCAGTCCGAGGCCGATGCTGCCGAACAGCACCAGGGAAGAGGTGTCATAAATGATGAAGCCGCCGCTTCTGGTCCGGGTGATCCCGGCGAAGCCGATGGCGAACGCCACCACCAGCACCGCCACCCCGGGCAGCCAGTCAATGACGGCAGCACCAAGCCGCTTGCCCGCCGCAGCCGGAACAAGCTGAAGGTTTACTGCCATTCCCGTTCCTCCCCCTGGAGCGGCTTCCACCGCGGCAAAACCGCCGGTGCTGCCCGGCCCGGAGCCCGCGTGCGGGCTGTCCGTGTATGGGCTGTCCGTGTAGTAGGCGCCCACGTGCGCGGCGCCCTTCAATGCTGTGCCCGCCGGCTGACCTGCCGGGGGCCTTTCTACTACCGGGATAGTACCGGGAATCCCGGGCGTGTGCGCGGGGCGCGCCTCCCGGGCATCGCGACGGTCCCGTTCCGCGGGAATGCCCTCGAGGCGGCTGCGGCGCGCTGCCCGGTTGGGCAGCGGTGCGCCGCAGGCGGGACAAAACGTGGCCCCCGCACGAATCTGCTGTTGGCAGCGCGGGCAGCGCGGGCAGCGTTCGGCGTCGGCGGTCACTGCTGTGCTGGTCCTTGCTGGTCTGGTGCCTGCTGGTCCGGTGCCTGGTGCCCCGCCCCGGGTGCGCCCGGCTCCTGCGGCGCGGCGGCTGCGCCGGAGGTACGACGGCGGCGGGCAGCAAGGATCCCGGCCACGCCGGGCAGCGCCAAGCGGCCGCCGCGCAACGTGATGCCGTTGCCGGAGTTCATGGCGGTCCGGGCATCGGCCAGCAGCGAACGCGGCGAGAAGCGTGCCTGTTGGCGGCGCCAGAAGCCCATCCCCGCGGTCAGCTCCTTGAGCGAACCGTCAACGATGGTCCAGTACTCACGGACGTCCTCCTCCGTGGGCTCGCCGGCGCCGAAGATCGAAGCATCAGCCCGGCGGGCCAGCATTGTGGTGGTGCCCTGCGTGGCAGGGAACGCCTCGGCCAACACGGCAGCGCTTTCGCGCCGCGTCGAACGGGCGTCGACGGCGGCGCCCAGGTCGGTCGCCAGGCTCACCACTTCGCTCCAGCCCCCGCCCACCCGCTGGGCGGGGAGGCCGTCGCTGAAACGCGACTTCCGCCGTCGTGACTTCAACAGGGCAACCAGCAACAGCGGGAAGGCCAGGACCACCAGCGGAATGGCGGCGACGCCCAGCGCACCCAGGAGGGCACCCCAGAAGAGCCACGGGTTGTTCTTCTTCTGGTCCGCGTCCAGGGCGTCCGGCGAAGAGTCCGGCGGCAAGTCCGCCGGCTCCTGCGGCGGGGGCGGCGGCTGCAGCACCTGCGGCTTGGGCTTGGACTTGTTCTCGGGGTCCGGCGGGATGGGAATGTTGTCCTTGGGCGGGGTGGGGTCAAAGCTCACCCAGCCAACCCGTTCAAACGCCACCTCAACCCATGCGTGGACGTCCTTGCCGGTGATCTTCACTTCGCCTGCGCCGTTTTCCGGGCTTGTCGGATCGGGGTAGAAACCCATCACCACGCGGGAGGGGATGCCGAGGTGCCGGAGCATCAGGGACATGGCCACCGCGTACTGCTCATCGTCACCGAGCATCTGCTTGGCAGTCAGCAGGCTGCGGATACGGGCCGAACCGTGGCCCGAAACGCTGGGCAGCTGGCCCTCGCTGACCAGACCGTTGCTGAACGCCCCCGTCTTCTGGAAATGGGCCTCGATCTGGCGCACCCTGTCAATGGCGGTGGGGGCATCAGCGGACAGGTCGTTGGCCTGGGAACCCACCACCGGCGGCACCTCCAGCGGGTCCGGGAGGGAAACCTTGGCGAAGTCGTACTGGGTCAGCTGACCGTGCTCAAGCTTGACGGGATCGGATACCTGGACGCTGTATGAATCGCCGCGGGACAGGCCGTTGGTGGTCACGGCGGTGTCCGTCCCCGGGTTGAAGTAGAGGCCGGCAGCAGCTGCCGAACCTGCCTGGTCAAAGCTTATGCCCGTGGTCTTGCGGCCGCCCGGGACGAAGAAGCCTTGGTAGTCCTCGATGTTGATGCTGATCGAGTAGTCGTTGGCGGGCACCACCCCTCCCGTGTCGGCGAGCGTGTTGATGGACTTGGCATCGCCCACCTTGCTGAAGTTGCCGGAGCCGTTGGGATCCATGTTGTAGTTGGTCCCGTTGAAGGCGTCCAGGGCGCCCAGGCGGACACGCCCGTCCTTCGGCAGCCCCTTGACCACGAACAGGGTGTCGTCCTTCTTGTCCTTCACGTACGTCCGGAAGCTGGCCAGAGGTGTGATGTAGTCCTTGGGGTCGAATGGGGGCACCACCACGTTGCGGAGGACCTTGCGGTCATCCCCGGCGCTGACAAGCGGCGCAGCCACCGCGGTGATCCCCACGCTGAGGACCATCACGCCCGCGGCCATGCCGAGCCTGCGGATCCTGGCACGCCGGGCAGCAGCGCTGTCTGTCTGGGGGCTATTGACGGCCACCCTCCGGGTGCTGTTCCGCCGCAGGACGTCCCGCCGGAACGTTGCCCAGGCGATGCCCAGCACGGTCAGGCCGATCCCGCGCTCGAGCGTGAGGAACGCCGCGTTGGTGCTGAAGGCGATGCCGGTGACGAACAGGACCAGCACGGGCAGGAGTGGCAGGTACGGGCTGCGGGCCCGCCAGGTCAGGAGCGCAGCAACGAGCGCCATGAGCAGCGAGCTAAGGAAGGGCACGATGAGCACGCCGCCGGCCGTTCCCACGGGCACGCCCACCGTGAGCATGTCCTTCCAGGCGAAAACGACGCCCAGGAGCAGGGTCCGCAGCGAAGCAAGGCTGGGGACGAAGCCGGCAATAGCGGAGTCCGGCACCGCCAGCCAGGTCCCCAACACGAGATACGCAGACAGGGCCAAGGCCGTGGTGATCAGCATGCCCAGGCGCAGGTGGGCGTTGGCCGCGCCGATGGCGAGGCCAAGGATGATGCCGCCGAACCCGGACAACAGGTAGTAGGGGTCACCTCCGAAGCTCAGGCCGAACCCGAGCAGGCCCAGGCCCAGCAGGACCACCAGGGCCCCGGTGTCGAGCAGGAAGTGCCACAGCGGCTGCCCGGTTGCGAAGGCCGATTCCGGGTTGGCGGCCTTGCGGCGGGTACGGGGTTGCGGGGACCGCGTTGATGCCGTCCGGCCCGGTGCGGCGCTCATGCGGCCGCCTTTCTCAGCACGATGGCAAGGTCGGCCAGGTCGCCGAGCGTCAGGACGGTGAGGTCTGCGATGTTGGCCCTGGCGGCCGCGGCCCCGGCTTCCACCCGGACCGCAAGGCTTCGCACGCCGGGCGGAACGGAGGCGGCGGCGGAACGCAGTTGCGTTGCCGTCACATTGCTGCCCACCACGAAGAAGACCACGGAGGCGTTGGGGACCGTATCAGCCATGGTCCGGGCGAGGTCGACGGCGGTGCGGCGCATGGGAGTGCCCACGATCCGCGTCATGTCATCGAGCATGTTGCGCCCGGTCTCGCAGCGCAGCGGCCCTTTCTGGGTGAGGACGTCCAGTTCGCGCTGTTCCCGGATGGCCTGCCGGCCGATGGACGCAGCCACGGAAATGGCCATCTCAAACTCGTTTTCCGAGGCGTATTCGTCAGTATTGATGGACAGCGAGATGGCCAGGTGGGCCCTGCGGGTTTCCTCGAACTGACGCACCATCAGTTTGTTGGTGCGGGCAGTGGTCTTCCAGTGGATGTGGCGGCGGTCATCGCCCGGCACATAGTCGCGCAGGGCGTGGAAGGAGACGTCGGCGCTGGAGAGGTCCGTGGTGGGCATGCCCTCGAGGTCCCGGATGAAGCCTGCGGCGGAACCGGCCAGGGGTACAGTGCGCGGGTGGACGAAGAGGTCCTCCGGCTCTGTCCACAGCACCTGGCGGCGGAGCAGGTGCAGGGGGTCGGCGCGGACGGAGCGGACAGGCCCCACCACGATGACGGCACGCCGGGCGGTGGGAATGGTGAAGAGGTCCTCGTGGACCTGCCCCGGCTTCATCCGCGGCAGGTGGAACACGGCCGTGGTGCTGCCCACGGGCAGTTCCAGCGCGGCCGGCAGCAGCGGCCGTGCCGAGGTGTTGGAGACCGCAATGCTGCCCACCGCGCTGTCTCCCACCGTCACCCTGGTACGGGCGAGGTCCAGCACCACGCCATAGGAGGACCGGCCCAGGATGAAGGCCACGGCGAGGACGAACATGGCGAAGGCGGCTATGGACGCTGCCGTGGCTTCCTGCCAGCCGAACGCCTGCCCGGTGATCCACAGCAGGACGGCGGCGGCCAGGACGGACCAGCCAAGGATGCTGACCACGGACAGCACCGGCCACGCGTACTTCAGCCAGCTGTCCCGGACGGCACGCCAGGCAGGTGCCATGGCCTGCAGGGCGGTACTGCTGGCCTCTGACCATACTGCTGCCGGATGCAGGCGGGTGGTGCGGCCGTTCCAGTGGAGGAGCTGCTGGAGACGCTCCGCGAACCGGGTCAACGGGGTGCCGCTGGACGTGCCGTCGGACATAAAGGTGTGCCTTCGTTGTTGCGCTGGAATGGAAAGGTGGCGGCTGCAGCTTCGCGCTGCAGCCACCGGGTCAGGCGTTGGTCCGCTGCTGCGGGGCGGCTACGTCTGCCAGGATCCTGGTCAGCACGGCCTCGGCGGTGGCACCGGAAAACTCGGCTTCCGGGTCCATGACGAACCGGTGGGTCCACACCACGGCAGCCAGCTCCTTGATGTCATCCGGCAGGACGAAGTTCCGTCCCTGGGAGGCAGCCCAGACCTTGGCAGCCCGGACCATGGCCAGGGCGCCACGGACGGACACGCCCAGCCTGGTTTCCGGAGCGGTGCGGGTCTCCTCGCACAGCCGCGAAATGTACTCCAGCACCGCGGTATCGATATGTGCGGTGGCGGCGAGGTCGGCCATGTCGGCGACCGCCTGGGTGGTGATGACGGCGGACAGCTCCTTGGAGCGGTCCCTCAGGCTGCTCCCGCCCAGCAGCCGCACCGTGGAGGCGTGGTCCGGGTAGCCGATCGAGGTCTTGATCAGGAAGCGGTCCAGCTGGGCCTCGGGAAGCCGGTAGGTGCCGGCCTGCTCGATGGGGTTCTGGGTGGCCAGAACCATGAAAGGGCGGCCCGCGGAGTAGGTGACGCCGTCCACGGTCACGCGGGACTCTTCCATGACTTCCAGCAGCGCGGACTGGGTCTTGGGTGAGGCGCGGTTGATTTCATCAGCCAGGACGATGTTGTTGAAGATCGGGCCCTTGTGGAACTCGAATTTCTGCGTTTTCTGGTCGTAGATGGTCACCCCCGTGACGTCCGACGGCAGCAGGTCCGGCGTGAACTGGATGCGGTTGTTGGAGCCCTGCACCGTGGCGGCCAGGGCCCGGGCCAGGGAGGTCTTGCCGGTGCCGGGTGCGTCCTCGAACAGGACGTGGCCTTCGGCCAGCATGGCGGTGAAGGTCAGCCGGATGACGTGTTCCTTGCCCAGCACCGCCTGCCCCACGTTGGCAACCAGCTTTTCGAACGTGTCGGCAAACCACTCGGCCTGCTCGATGGTCATGGTCATGAAAAGCTCCTCTTTTTCTATACGGTTCGGTGGCAGTCAAGGGGCTTGGTGAATCAACATCTGCCGACATCCGGGCCGCTAATGTCGATGGTGGCCAGCTTCACGTACCATCCCGCCCACGGGCCACCGTCCATGCGGTACCACTTGTAGTAGCTGGGCGGGTTGGAGGTTTCGCTGGACCCGTAGATGTTCATCCAGCAGGCGCTGGGGATCCAGCCGTCGGAGTAGGACACCCAGTTTGCGTCGCTTCCGCCGCACGAGGGCGGTGAGGAACTGTAGCGGTCGGGAACGCCCGGTTTGCCGGGGCAGCTGTTGACGACCGATGCCTTGACCCTGACCTTGGTCGGGGCAGGCGGCGGGGTGGGGTCGGCACCGGACGTGGAAGTGGCGGGACCGCCAATATCGCCATTCACAACGGAGACGGCCCGAACCCGCAGGTTGTGGCTCTTGCTCCAACCTCCAGCTGAGGCGTCGAAGCGGTTGGCGGTGCCAACATTTTGCCATCCCCCGCCGTCCATGCTGACCTCGAAGTGGTTGAGCGGCCGGCCATTCATGTTGGGGTTGTTCCAGGTCCAGTGCACCTGGCCGTCGCCCTGCGTGGACGCCATACCGTTAACGCCCGGCGCGTTGGGCGGTCCGTACGGATTGCCCGTGCCGATGGCCTTGGCATCCCCGGACATGTTGTTCTTGGTGGAGGTGGCGATGATCGTGACGGTCACGTCGGTTCCGTTGGGAAGCCCGTTGATGTTGCCCCCGGGGGCAGCGATCGATCCGGACTGGCCCGAGGACGTCCGGTAGGAGTAGGCGATCTCGCTCGCGGTGGAGCCGTTGCGCTGCGCCTCCGTGAGCGGGGTGAACGTGACCTTGAGCTGTCCGCTGTTCCCGGTGTCCGCGACAGTTCCGCTGCTCACCTGGCCGGGTTTGCCTGCCGCCCGGATGGGTGCCGACTGGGCGCTGGTGGCGCTGGTGCCGGCCTTGTTGGTGGCCGCCACGGTGAACGTGTAGTTGGACTCCGAGTTATCCACCGTCACGTTCTGCGACGTGCCACCCACCTGCTGGCTGGATATCGCCGCACCGCCGCGGAGGGTGGTCAGGGTATAGGCCGAGACGGGGTCACCGTTGTTGTTCGGCGCGGACCAGACCACCCGCAGCTGGCTCTGCGAGCCGACCGGCGTTGCCTGGGACACGCTCGGGGCGGTAGGCGTGGCGGGCACGCCCGCGGGGACCTCCGCGGCTGAGTACGCGCTCCATTCGGACGGATCCCTGGCATCGTTGCGTGCCAGGACCCGGACCTTGTAGGACACGCCGTTCTGCAGGCCCTTCCAGACATAGTTGACGGACGTCAGTCCCTGGACCTGGGCGTTCTGGCCGGCCGGTGCCGGGGAGATCTCAAGGTCGTAGGACTTCACCGGTGAGCCCTTGCTCGCCGGAGCGGTCCAGTTGACCGTCAGTTGCTTGTCACCGAACTTCAGCGACGGCGCCAGCGGCGTATCCGGCTTCACGTCGGGGCGGACATCAGCCGATGCCGGGGACCGGTCGGACTCACCGAACTCATTGGTGGCCGTCACCTGGAAGTGGTAGGTGGTGTTGTTGGTCAGGCCGTTCAGGGTGCAGGTGTTGGCGGGGCAGTCCTGCCGGAAGCCACCTTCCCCATAGACGGTGTATTTGGTGATGGGCGAGCCACGGTCCGCAGGAGCGGACCAGTTCAGCAGCGCAGTCTGGTCCCCCACGCTTTGGGCCTGGGGCGTGGTGGGTGCTGCGGGCTTGTCCTTGACGGTGAGCCGGATGCGCGCCGTGGCATGCCGGGAATCGTCGCCGGTCTTGTCCTCCACCGTATAAGTCACCACCATGGTTCCGGTAAAGCCGGGCGCCGGCGTGACGGTCACCGAGTCACCGTTGACGCCCACAGTGCCGCTGCCCGTTTCGGTGTTGGCGGCAATGATCTTCAACGGGGTCTCGGGGAATGGGTTGGCGTCGTTGGCCAGGACGTTGATGGTCACGGGCTTGCCGGCGGCAGCGTTTGGTTCCACATCGTCGTTGGCCACAGGCTTGGGCCGGTTGGAAGCGGTGACCCCAAGCTGGTACGTGGCCGTCGCCGCGAGGCCCCGGGGATCCGTGGCCTTCACCTGCACCGCGCCGCGGGTTCCGGGAGCCGTCGAATCGGCCGCCGACACCTTCAGGGACTTGCCCTCAATGCTCGCATTGAAGCCGGCGGGGGCATTCCCTACGAGCTCGTACTTCATGTTTTCGACGTCGTCCCGGTCAGGGTCGGAGGTCAGTTTGCCCAGGTCGGTGCTGGCCGAGTCGCCCTTGGGGACGTCCACGTCAGCCCCAAGCAGCTCCGGCGGATTGTTCTTGTTGGGGTCCGGGAGGACCTTCGTGCGGATGCTGAGGGTGGACTTCAGGCCGGCCGGATCGTCAGGTCCCGTACCGTCCGTCACCTCGAAGGTCAATGACCCCGGCCCAACGTAGTCCGCACCTGCCGCGTACTTCAGGCCGGCGCCGTCCCGGGTGACCGGGTCGCCGCCGTCGGCACCGATGAGCTTGATCCGGTCAGCCTGGGTCAGGCGGGGCGAGCGCCCTTCCCGTACCTTGACCCATTCCTTGAGGTCGACGTCGACGGACTGGCCGGCGACCACTTCGAGGACTTCGTCCTTGGCGAGGGTGGGTACCTGCTGCCCGAGGCCGGGCACCCAGATGATGGCCGTGGACTGCAGGCCGTCAACGTCCTCTACGGTGTACGGGATGAGCTGGGGCTGTTCGGTGAGGTCGACCAGCACATTGCCGTTGCCGCCGGGCCGGGCCGTTGCGGCCCCGGTACTGATCTTCAGGTTTTCGCCCACACCGTCCGGGTCCTCGTCGTTCTTGAGGACCGGCACGTCCACGGCAGTCTTGCCCATGGCCTGCGCCGAGGTCACCCTGTCATCCCGCGCAATCGGCGCCTTCAGGGGTACGTCCTTGTCCACCACCAGGCGGATGGTGGCCTGCGCGGTGGCATCCCGGTCATCCGCAACGGTGTACCGGACGTTGTAGGTCCCGGCCTCGTTCGGGGCCTGGAGGATGATGCGGCCGCTGTTCTTGCTGACGGTGGCCTGAAGGGCGGGATCAGCCTCGATGCCGTCGGTCAGGATGCGGATGCGGTCGCCGTCGGGATCCGTGTCATTGGCGGTTGCGTCCACTGCGATCTGGCGGCCCGGGCGCACCCGGACCTCGTCGTCCACCGGGGTGGGCTTTTGGTTGGTCTCGCCGCGCGGCGCGATGCCCACCGTCACGGTCCCCGTGTTCACGGCCCCCTGGCGGTCCACCACCTTGTAGCGGAAGGTATCGGTACCGGCACCGTCCCCGGCTGCGGTGAAGTCAATGAAGTTGCTGCCTACTGTGGCCGTGCCCATGGCAGGAGTGCTGTCAATACCGGTCAGCTGGACGGAGTCGCCATCGGGATCGATTCCGTCCAGTGGAACGGGGATCCTGACAGTGCCTGCCGCCACTACGCGGGCAGTGAGGTTCTTCGGCTGGGGCCGTGAGTTCTCGGCGCCTTCCAGCGGGAGGATGTGGATAGTGACGGCGGCGGCGCTCTTTTGGCCTTCCGGATCCACGGCGTTGTAGATGGCACGCACGGTCTTTGGCTGGCTCCCGGCGATGAACCGCAGGTTGTTCTCGGAGACGAAGCTCTTGCCGTCGGCCGGGTCCACGGGCTGCGGCAGCACGGGGTCCACCGTCAACTCCTGGCCCTGCGGGTGCGTGTCGTTGTCCAGGACCGGAATAGTGACTACGTCGTTGACACGGACATTCACCTCGTCCGGTTTGGGCTGCGGCGCTTCCAGCACCGCAGGGGCCGGGACGGGTACCACGGACACGCTTCCGGTAGCCGATTTCCTGCCGTTGGACATGGTGTATTCGAACAGGATGGGATCCTTGGTCCCCAGGATGTCCGTGATCCGCAGGACGCTGTGGTTGATCACGCTGACGGATACGGCGGCGTGATCAGGGAGCTTGACGGACTGCAGCACCAGGACGCCGCCGGAGGGATCGGAGTCATTGGCCAGCGGGTCCAACAGCACGCTTCCGCCGGTGGGCATCAGGGCTACGTCGTGGACGGCCACGGGGTCGCCGCCGTCGTTACCGGACTCCACGTCCACGCGGATGAGGCCTTGGCTGCTCTGGGGCCCGTTGCTGGCGATGTACGTCAGGTAGACGGGTCCGGGGGTAGTACTGCGGAAGGTGAACGTGCCGCCGTCGGTAACGGGGCCAAGTTCGGCGGGGCCGTTGGCTTCCACCTGTGCCAGGCGGAGGGCGCCGCCGTTGGGGTCGACGTCGTTCTTCAGCGGGGAGATGACCAGGTCCTGGCCCACCACGGCGGTGACGTGGTCAGCGTTGACCACCGGTGCCAGGGCTCCGGGCGGCCGGACGTTGACCACTACCTTGCCGGTGACGGTGGCCCGGCCGTCCCAGATGGTGACCTGGACGTTCTTCTTGCCGGCGGTTGCGCCGGAGTCCTGGAAGGTGAGCAGGCCGTCGCGCCGGACCTTGACCTGGTCCTGGTCGTTGTCCGCTTTCGCGTCCAGCAGGACCAGGTCGTCGCCGTCGGGGTCGATCCAGTCGGTAAGGATGTTCTGGCTGACGGTTTTGCCCTGTTCCACCAGCATGGTGGTGTCCTCACCGCGCTTGAACTTCGGCGGCTTGTTTTCGTCCGGTCCCACCACGCTGAGTGTGACCTGGCCGGTTGCGGACAGGCCGCGTCCGTCCGAGGCACTGTAATTGAAGGTCTCCGTGCCCGGCTTTGCGTCCGCCGGCACGGTGATCTGGAAGGCAGTTCCGCCGTAGATGCTTTCCAGCGTCCCGACTTTCGGTCCGGCGCCCGCCGCAACAGCCGCCGTGAGGACGTCGCCGTCGGGGTCCGAGTCGTTGTCCAGGACGCTGAGGACGGTGGTGCGCCCGGGCCGGACGCCGATGACGTCGGGCTTGGTTTCCGGCGGACGGTTGGGCTTGGTGCGGTCCGGCAGGATGTTGATCGTGTTGTTGTCCGCCGACTCCTGGTCCTGGTCGTCGGACTGGTTCTTGGGCGGGATGACGTCGTCCCAGTTGTTGACCAGCTGCATGTTCTGGTTCACCAGCCACACGTTCCCGGAGTTCACATCATTGAGGACCACCAGGTCCCGGTTCACGCGGAAGACGTACGACGGCGACGCACTCGCCTTCGGCACGTCCACCTTCTTGTCATCACCATCATTGACACAGTCCCGGACATACTTGTTCGCCCCAGACCACGCCGCATGCACACAACCGCCCAACTGCACCGGAGCAGCCGGGACGCCCTCGCCGTCGAACGTCACCGTCTTGGCCGTACCCCCGCCCAGCGGCTGCTTCACCAACGCCTTGCGCGTCGCAACAGCAACAACATCACTGCCAGGCCCCGGCTGCTGGAGCTTCGCATCCCGCGCATCATCCAGCGCCAACCGCTTCCCACCAGGCAAAAACAAATTCCCCGCCGCAGCATCCAACACCACCGGCTGGTCCCCCACCACCGTCATCTGCAAATCCCCGGCACCCTTAAGCCCATCCCAGGCGCTGGACTCGGACGACACCTTCTCCCCACCGGCATCCACACCCGTCACCGTCACCACCCCGGTCTTCGGATCCGCAGAATAAATCCGGTCATCAGAACCAACCACAGACACAATGCCCGCAGAACCCACCAGCACCGGCTCCGACGCTTCCTTATCAAAACCATTCACCGTCGACGGCGAAACAGCCCACACCTTCCCCGACGACGCCTCCGTTACAGAAATCGTCTGCGCACCAAAACTCACCACAGCAGAACCCGGCAACTGCTTATCCCCACCCAAACGCATATTCGCCGGAGACACCTGGTTCAACGTCGAACCAGTCACATCATCGACAAACACCTCACCCGCATGCTGCAACACATCAAACGTCGTCGATGCCGGCGTGACCGCGCCATCCAACACCCGGGACGGATAATTCAACCGCCCCACAGCATTCTTCGACTTCGACACCACCCACACGCCACCGTCATTCAACTCCACCTCAGTGGTCTTAAACCCCGGATACAACACAGCACCCGTCACCACTACCGCCACCACAGCACCAAAAGCAGTACCAGCGATCCGGCGGGAGCGCATCATCCGGCGCCATGGGGATACAGCGGCGCCAGGGCTCTTAGGGCGCGTTTGTCCGCGACGGTTCATGAGTGGAAATCCCCCGGATAGATTTTGGCTCGTTGCCGGGCAGCCGGCATCACAGGACCCCCGGGCACCACAACGATACCCCTATACGCCAGCAAATGGACAAATTCTTCCGGGCCGGTTTGGAAACCCGGCGCCGGGTCACGTCCTAGTCCAGGACCAGGCCCTTGCCACGGCCGCGGGAGAGCTGGACCGGGTTGATCTCGCCGAAGCCGCGGACGTTCTCCGGAGCCTGGGGCGTCATCACGAACCGCTCGTCGTGCTCCAGCGCGGACGCCGTCATGGAATCCACCAGCACCGTCCCCGGGTCGGCGAGGGTGGTCAGGCGTGCCGCGAGATTGACGGTAGGTCCGTAGATGTCGCCCAGGCGCGACAGGATCCTCCCCCACACCATGGCCACCCGGGCTTCGGGGAGGATCTCGTCCTCGGTGAAGGCCTCGGCCAGTGCCAGCGAAATCTCTGCCCCGGCCGCCGGGGTTTCGGCGATGTACAGGACTTCGTCACCCACGGTCTTGACCAGCCTGCCGCCGCCCACGGAAATGATCTCGGCGCATTTGTTCTCGAAGCGCTGGACCAGCCGCGCGAGAGTCTTCTCGTTCATCCGCCGGGACAGGCTGGTGTAGGACACCAGGTCCGCGAACCCCACGGCGCGGGCCAGGGGCAGCGGGGCGTCGTCCTCGTCGCCTTCCCGGCCCTCTTCGCTGGCCTGCAGGCCGGCCTCGGCCCGGACTGCCAGCCGCTGGACCCCCGCGTTGAGCTGCCGCCGCCAGGAGTAGACCAGGACCTCCTCAAGGGCGTCCACCAGTGCGGGAAGTTCGTTGACCAGCCGCTTGCGGGCCACCGCGTCGGTGACTCCCTGTTCGTGGACCATGTCCTCCACCAGGGCTTCGATCTGCCAGACGACCATGCGGTCGGTCATCTGGCCGATGGAGCGGGTGACCGAGATGGCGGCTTCCTCCGTGAGCTTGCCGGCTCGGACCAGGTCGACCACGGTGGACAGCGCCGCCTGGTCCCGTTCGGTGAAGGCAACGTCCTCGTCGCCGAAGTTCGGAAATCCCAATGCCCGCCAGAGCTTGCGGGCGGAGAGGAGGGAGAGCCCGGCGCCGGCGGCAACTTCACGACGGCGGAGCTTGCGTTCCCCGCCCAAAAGGCGGGCTTCGAGGGCTTTCATGGCGAGGCGTTCGGCGGACATGACGCCGGTGGGCGGGTGGCGGTCCATCCCGGTCGCCGCCGCGGTGGAAGCGGGTTCGGATCCGGTCGGGTCGGTCGACGGGCCCGCGGAAGATCCACCGTCGGGACCAAAGGCGGCGCGGGTTGGGATGTGCTCGACGCGTTCCTGCTGGGCCTCATCGGTCATCCCGTCCACCTTCTCTCATGTCCTCCGGAAAAGCACCGGCGGGGTAATACGTCGCGCCGCCCGGCTGGGCCCCGCTGTCGTCCGGCAGTTCCCCGATGGCGTCGAGGATAAAGTCGCGGAACCTGGCAACCTCGGGCACATCGCGAAAGGTCACAAGACCCGGGTGCCCGGTTTCCAAGGATATATTCCCCGAGCGCACCAGTCGCTGCAGCACCGATTCATGGACCGTGAGGTTGCGCACCGATGCCAGGTTCACCTGCTGGTCGCGTCGGTTCAGCAGTCCGTAGCGGGCCACCAGCCGGTGGCTGGTCAGGATGTAGCGTGTCCCCTGCCAGCGGAGCAGGCGGGGCAGGCAGTAGCCCAGCCACACGGCAGCAGCTGCGACGATGCAGGCGGCGACCAGCCAGGGAGTCCATTGGCGGCCGAGTGCGGGGGCCAGGCGTGCTGCGCCGCCCCGGATGATCCAGGCGCTGCCGTACGCCGCCAGCGCCGGGGCCAGCACGAACGCCACGGCTGCCCCGGCCAGCTTCCTGGGCTGCGGGCGGGTAGTGACGATGACCTGCTCCCCGGGAAGGAGGTTCTTACGCATAACCGCCTTGGTCGGGTTCATCCGGCGAGGTCCAGGGCCGCAGGTGCACCACGTCCCCCGCAGTCACCACATGCTCGCGTGAGTTACTGTCCACCACCAGCAGGGAGCCGTATTCGTCCAGCCGCGAAGCGTGTCCAATGATTTCGTGGTCGCCGGGCAACTGCGCGCGGACCTGCTTGCCCAGCGTGACCATCACGGCTTCCACCCTCTTGTGAAGGGACGGGCCACCGGCCATACCGGCAGCGGGGTCGCCGTCGGCGTTGCAGAAACTGCGGTACAGGGCCGCAAAGTGCGACAGGTAGCTCTTCAGGAGGGCGGTGCGGTCCGTGGTGCGGGCACCTTCCAGGGCCACCGAGGTGGCCGTGGGAACCGGAAGCTCATTCTCACGCAGCGTCACGTTCAGGCCGGTGCCCAGGATGACGGGGGGCACCCTGCCGTCCGTCATGGGTCCAAGCTGGGCCAGGATGCCCGCGATCTTCCTGCCCCGCACCAGGACATCGTTAGGCCATTTGAGCTCCGCCGGAATGCCGGCCGTCTCCAGGAGGGTCTCGCGCAGCGCGAGTGCTGCGATCAGGGACAGCCACGAGTAGCTCTGGGCGGGCAGCGGCCCGCCCTCTGCGTTGACCGGGCGCAGCACCACGGAGACGGACACCGAACTCAGCGGCGGCGCTTCCCAATGCCGGTCCAGCCGGCCCCGCGCCGCGGTCTGGTACTCGGCGGTGAGAACGGAGAGGTCGGGCCACGCCGCCGGATCCACTGTGGCGCCGCGCAGTAGGTCTGCGTTCGTCGAGCCGGTGGAGTCCACCACGTCGAGCCGGGGAATCCCCGTGGCGGAGAGGAAGCGCTGGTCGGCCAGGTCCCCTCGGTTCAGGGGGGTGCCCGGTGCGTGTGCGTCGTCCATGCCTAAATCCTACCGAGCCGAATCGTGCCCGGCGGTGCGCCGCCCAGGCAGGTTTCGCTACAGGAAGATGTCCGGGACCAGGCGGTCTTCCGGTGCGCCGAGGCTGTAGGGGCGGAAGTCGGTCACCCCGGCGGCGCTCAGGACCTGCTCATCCGTGTAGAAGTTGCCCGACGGCGGGGCGCCGGGTGCAAGGTTGCCTCCGGTGAGGACTGCGTGGGCTGCGTCCGCCATGATCTGCGGTCCGCGGGCCGCAAGGACCATGGTCTCACCGTGCGGCATGTTGCGGATGGCGGCTGTGTCGATCAGCGTGCAGGGCCAGAGCGAGTTCACCCGGATCCCGTCGGCCTTCAGTTCCTCGGCAAGGCCCAGCGTTGTCAGGCTCATGCCGTATTTGGCCATGGTGTAGGCGAGGTGCCGGGCCGCCCAGGACGGATCGAGGTTCAGCGGCGGCGAGAGGGTGAGGATCTGCCCCTGCTCGGAGGCCCGGAGTGCCGGGAGCGCAAGCTTGGACAGCAGGAAGGTGCCCCGGACGTTGATGTCCTGCATCAGGTCGTACCTCTTCATGTCCACAGCGTCGGTGGCGGACAGGTCGATGGCCGAGGCGTTGTTAATGACGACGTCGATTCCGCCGAAGCGGTCAACGGCGGCTTCCACGGCGCCGGCAACATCCTCATCCCGGCGCACATCGCCCACCAGCGGCAACGCCTGGCCGCCGGCCTTTTCAAGTTCGGCGGCGGCGGTGTACACCGTGCCCTCCAGTTTTGGGTGCGGTTCGCCCGTCTTGGCCAGGAGCACGATGTTGGCGCCGTCGCGCGCCGCCCTCCTGGCGATGGCCAAGCCGATTCCCCGGCTTCCGCCGGAAATGAGGATGGTCCGGCCGGCGAGGGAACCTGCTGCCCGGTACGGGCTTTCAGAAGCATGCAAAGCATCGTCGCTTGAAGTCATGGGACCACTGTAGCCCAACTAAGTTACCAGCGAGTAACATTGTGGAGGGGTTGCTCGAACGGCAGAAAATTGTAGGATCCCTACAGCTGCGGGCGTCCAAAGCGTCACTAGACTTGCCAGCAGGGTTCGTCTTTTGTGTGGATGCTACTTAACGCTCCGGACAGTGCGGCCCGCCAGCCAACAGAACTGACCTGCTACAGAGCCGGAGACACTTGATGAGCCACGATCTGACAACGACAGCGGGAAAGATTGCCGATTTCCGCGACCGCCAGGCGCGTGCTGAACAGCCCTCCGGCCCTGAAGCCATCGAAAAACAGCATGCACGCGGCAAGAACACGGCCCGCGAGCGCATCGCCATGCTGCTGGACGAAGATTCGTTTGTCGAGTTCGACGCCCTGGCCGTGCACCGTTCCACCGCCTTCGGCATGGAAAAGAAGAAGCCGCTCGGCGACGGCCTGGTTTCCGGCTACGGCACGGTGGACGGACGGCTGGTGGCCGTCTACTCCCAGGACTTCACGGTCTACGGCGGCTCCCTCAGCCAGGTCAACGGCGAAAAGATCGTCAAGGTCCAGGAGTTTGCGCTCCGCAACGGCTGCCCCGTCGTCGGCATCCTGGACGGCGGCGGCGCCCGCATCCAGGAAGGCGTGGCCTCGCTGGCCATGTTCGCGGATATCTTCCGCAACAACGTCCACGCCAGCGGCGTGGTGCCGCAGATCTCGCTCATCATGGGCCCGTCCGCCGGCGGCGCTGCCTACTCGCCGGCCCTCACCGACTACGTGGTGATGGTGGACAAGACCTCGCACATGTTCATCACCGGCCCCGACGTCATCAAGACGGTCACCGGTGAAGACGTGGACATGGAAACCCTCGGCGGCGCCCGCCAGCACAACGCCACCACCGGAACTTCCACCTACCTGGCCTCGGATGAAACCGACGCCATCGAGTTCGTGCGCGAACTGCTGGACTTCCTCCCCTCCAACAACCTCGCAGAGGCACCCGTCCTGGGCCACCAGCAGGAGCTGGAGATTGACGACGACGACCTCGCCCTGGACACGCTGGTCCCGGATTCCGCCAACCAGCCCTACGACATGCGTGCCGTAGTGGAGCAGATCGTGGACGACGGGCACTTCCTGGAGATGCAGGCCCTGTACGCCCCCAACGTGATGATCGGCTACGGCCGCGTGGAGGGCCACACCGTAGGCATCGTGGCAAACCAGCCGTTGCAGTTCGCCGGCACCCTGGACATCGCCGCCTCGGAAAAAGCGGCCCGATTCGTGCGCCACTGCGACGCCTTCAACATCCCCATCATCACCCTGGTGGACGTCCCCGGCTTCCTCCCCGGAAAGGACCAGGAGTTCCAGGGGATCATCCGCCGCGGCGCCAAACTCCTCTACGCCTACGCTGAGGCCACTGTTCCCAAACTCACCGTGATTACCCGCAAGGCCTACGGCGGCGCCTACATCGTCATGGGCTCCAAGAAGCTCGGTGCCGACCTGAACCTGGCCTGGCCCACGGCCCAGATCGGCGTCATGGGCGCGCAGGGCGCCGTGAACATCCTCTACCGGCGCGACCTCGCCACGGTTGCCCAGGACGGCGGCGACGTTGAAGCCCGCCGCGCCGAGGTGATCCGGCAGTACGAGGAAGAACTCCTCAACCCCTACCAGGCGGCCGAACTTGGCTACGTGGACGCCGTGATCGCCCCCTCGGACACCCGCATCCAGATCATCAAGGGACTGCGCGCCCTGCGTGACAAACGCGCAAGCCTCCCCGCCAAGAAGCATGGGAACATCCCGCTGTGACCCCGAGCCCAAATGTGCCTGAGGCCGCCGAAACTCCCGCCACTCCCCTGCTCTCTGTTGTCAAAGGGCAGCCGACCGCCGAGGAACTGGCCGCACTGACCGCCGTCGTCCTTTCCCTCGGCGGCGAAAGCGCTGTCCCTGCCCGGACACCGGCCGTGCGGCACTGGGTGCGGCGGCAGCAGCTTCGGCTTGCCCCCGCCCCCGGGCCGGGCGCCTGGAAGCGCAGCCAGGGCTGACCCTCCCCACCGCCTCCCTAACCTCGCTTCGCTCGGCCAGGGAACCCCCGGCGGCGTGGGCCCACCCACATCCGGTAACCGCGCTTCGCTCGGCCAGGGAACCCGCGGCGGCGTGGGCCCACCCGGCCGGCCTGAGCGGCTAGGCTCGGAATGTGACTATCGACACTGCACCCGCCGCCCGTCCGCGTACCCGGATCGACGCCGTCGCGGACGACTACACCGACACCCTGATCAGGCTCAACCCGACGTTCGCCACCACCCTTGGCCTGCCCGGACATGAAACGGAGTACCAGGACTTCTCACCCGCCGGCATCGCAGGATTCGCCGAGGCGGCACGCGACGCACTCGCCGCGCTGGAGGGCCTGGAACCGGAGGACGACGTGGACGCCGTCACCCTGGACGCCATGCGGGAGCGGCTCGGCCTGCAGCTCCTCATCCACGCCTCCGGCTGGGAGTACGCGGAACTGAACAACATAGCCTCCCCGGCCCAGGACATCAGGGCCATCTTCGACCTCATGCCCACCGGGACGGAGCAGGACTGGGAGCACATTGCGGGGCGTGCGCACAACGTGCCAGCTGCCATCCGCGGCTACACCGAGTCCCTGCGCCTGGCCAGGGACGCCGGCAAGGTGGCCGCCGCCCGCCAGGTGCGGATCGTCATCGAACAGGTGACCAAGTACGCCGCCGAAGACGGCTTCTTCGCCAAGCTGGCGGCGGAAGCCTCCACGGCCTCCGGAGCGTTGCCGCCTGCGCTGCAGGAAAAGCTCGACGCCGGCGCTGACGCCGCACGGCGTGCCTACACCGGGCTGGCAGAGTTCCTGCGTACCGAACTACTCCCCGCCGCGCCCGAGAAAGACGCCGTGGGGAGAACCCGTTACTCCCTGGCCTCCAGGTCATTCCTCGGTGCCGAGGTGGACCTTGAGGAGACGTACACCTGGGGCGTCCAGGAACTCGACCGCCTTATCGCCGAACAGGAGAAGGTGGCAGCCGCCATCAAGGCAGGGGCCTCGATCGCCGAGGCCAAGGAAATCCTCAACAACGACCCCGCGCGCCAGCTCAAAGGCACCGATGCCCTGCGGGAATGGATGCAGCACCTTTCGGACAAAGCCGTTGCCGAACTCGCCGGAGTGCACTTCGACATCCCCGACGTGATGAAGAAACTCGAATGCAGGATCGCGCCCACGGACGAAGGCGGCATCTACTACACGGGCCCCTCCGACGACTTCAGCCGCCCCGGCCGGATGTGGTGGTCCGTCCCCGCCGGCGAGGACACATTCACCACCTGGGCCGAAACCACCACGGTGTACCACGAGGGTGTTCCCGGCCACCACCTCCAGGTGGCCACCGCAACCTACCGCCGCGAACTGCTGAACAAATGGCGCCGCAACGTCTGCTGGACCTCCGGCCACGGCGAAGGATGGGCGCTGTACGCGGAAAAGCTCATGCAGGAACTGGGCTACCTCAGCGACCCCGGCGACCACATGGGCATGCTGGACATGCAGCGCATGCGCGCCGCCCGCGTGGTCTTCGACATCGGCGTCCACCTTGAACTCGGGATGCCCGAACGCTGGGGCTCCGGCACCTGGACCGCCGACAAGGGCTATGCCTTCCTCAAGGAAAACCTCCCCATCAGCGAAGGCCAGCTCAACTTCGAATTCACCCGCTACCTTGGCTGGCCAGGACAGGCGCCCTCCTACAAGGTGGGGCAGCGGCTCTGGGAACAGATCCGCGCCGAACTCGAAACCAGGCCCGGATTCGACCTCAAGGAGTTCCACACGAAGGCCCTCAACATCGGCTCCGTTGGGCTGGACACCCTCCGCCGGGCGCTGTTGGGATAGCCCGGGCAGCGCGGCCATCACCCCCGGCGCGGAGAGACATTAAGCACACCAATGCCGGGAATAAGTAACACAAGCCGCTGTGCGCCTTGTGTTTCCGGGGTTTTCCTGTCTCTCCGCCAACTTCTGGCGCGTAATATTTCTCAATATTCTTTCGACGTGGTATTGAGCGGAGGTCTAGCTTGTTCTGGTGAGCACTCAGACAAGCACCCCGTCCCCCGCAGGGAAGACCGGATTCCAGCTGCCCAAGTGGGCGGGCTCCTTCGGCTTCCAGATCATCGCCGCCCTCATCGTGGGCCTTGGCCTCGGCCTGCTGGCGAAGTACACCGGCAGCACCAAGGCGAACCCCAACGCGCTCGGCGCCACGCTGCAGACCATTGGTTCCAGCTACGTGTCTTTGCTGCAGACCGCGGTCGTGCCGTTGATCTTCACCGCCGTGGTCAGCTCGATCTCCAACCTGCGCCAGGTATCCAACGCCGCCAGGCTGGCCTGGAACACGCTGCTGTGGTTCGCCATCACTTCCCTGATCGCCGTGCTGATCGGCATGGGCCTGGGCGTGCTGCTGCAGCCCGGCGCCAACACCGGCATCACCGGGGACGCCAAGTACACCGGCAAGTCCGGTGACTGGTGGGCATTCCTCGTGGGGCTCTTCCCCAAGAACTTCCTCGGCCTGGGTGCAAGCTCCACCGTCGGCGACGCCGGCGCCGTCACCACCTCCATCAGCTTCAACGTCCTGCAGATTCTGGTCATCGCCATCGCCGTGGGCGTCGCCGCACTCAAGGTCGGCAAGGCCGCGGAGCCCTTCCTGAACCTTAACGCCTCAGCCCTCGCTGTAATCCAGAAGGTCCTCTGGTGGATCATCCGCATCGCACCGCTGGGCACCGTCGGCCTGATCGGCAACGCCGTCGCCGTCTACGGATGGGACACCATCGGCTCGCTTGGCAAGTTCACCGTGGCCATCTACGCCGGCCTGGCCCTGGTGCTGTTCGTGGTCTACCCCGTCCTGGTCCGCAGCCATGGCCTGTCCATCAAGCAGTACTTCTCCGGCGTTTGGCCTGCCGTCCAGCTCGCCTTCGTATCCCGCTCCTCCGTGGGAACGCTGCCGCTGACCCAGCGCGTCACCGAGCGCAGCCTGGGCGTCCCCCGCGCCTACGCCTCCTTCGCCGTGCCCCTGGGCGCCACCACCAAGATGGACGGCTGCGCAGCCATCTACCCCGCAGTCTCGGCAATCTTCGTGGCCCAGTTCTTCGGCATCCACCTGGACTTCAGCCAGTACCTGCTGATCGCGCTGGTCTCCGTCCTCGGTTCCGCGGCAACCGCCGGCACCACCGGCGCCGTGGTGATGCTCACCCTGACGCTCTCCACGCTGGGATTGCCGCTGGCCGGCGTCGGACTCCTGCTGGCCATTGATCCGATCCTGGACATGGGCCGCACCGCAGTGAACGTTGCGGGCCAGGCAGTTGTCCCCACCATCGTGGCCAAGCGCCAGGGCATCCTGGATGAGTCGCTGTACAACGCCCCCCGCAACGGCACCCCCTTCGTCGAGGAGGAAGCTGTGATCGGCGAAAACGCCACCGACGGCACCACAGCCGACACCGCACCCCGCGAACTGCAGGATGCAAAGGCGTAACACCCAAATAACCAAAAGAACGTCCCCGGGAAGTCTTCCCCGGGGACGTTCTTTGTTAAGGACGGCCGGCGGCTACACCGCAGACGCCAGCTGCCTGGTTAGCGGCCGCCGCCGCCCCCGATAACGCCGTTCTGGACGGCCTTGGTCACGGCGTCGGCCTCCGCCTGCGTCAGCTTTCCGTCGGTGACGGCCTTGTCCAGGCGCGTCTTCAGTGCTGCTGCCCGCTCAGCCTGCTCCTCGCTGCGGATCTCCTGCAGCGCTGCCGTTACCTTGGCTTCATCAATACCCAGCGACTGGGCAAGCGATTTAGCCAGGGCCGCTTCACGGGCGGCGGGGTCCGGCTTCTGGCCCTCAGCGGGCGGAGTGGTGGGCTTGTTGGCGTCACGGAAGGACTTCAGGGCGTCGGCAACCTTGGCCTCGTCCACGCCGAGCTTCGCTGCCAGCGCCGACGCCTGCTCCATGCCCTGGCCGCCGCGGGCGCCGTGCCTGCCCATGTGCTCCTGGCCGGTTCCGGTGCTTCCGTCGGCTGAAGCGCTCGAGCTCGCACTCGGCGTGGGCGTTGTGGTGGTGGCCGAGGCCATGCCGGCAACGCCGATTCCGGCACCAAGCGCCAGCGCGGCGGCTGACAAACCCAGGGTCATCTTCTTCGTGCGTGTCATCTTTTGTCTCCTGATTCGCCGCCTTGGGGACGGCTGCTCGTGTTGTGCCTCTTGGCGAGACATAACAAGCTTCTCCGCCGATGTTCAGGAAAGGCTGTTGTGAACCTTTCGTTCACCTGTGAATGCAGGTTGCATAGAGTGCAAACTTGCACATAGTGTAAGCGCGTGAGCACACTCGATTCTCCTGCTGATGCCGGCCCCGCGCCTTCCCGGCGGGAGCTGAACAAGGCCGCCACCCGGCAGGCCATCACTGATGCAGCCCTGGCCCTCCTGCGCGGCAAGGGCCCGGGCAACTTCACGGTGGAGGACATTGCCGAGGCAGCGGGCATTTCCCGCCGCACGTTCTTTAATTACTTCGGCAGCACCGACGCGGCCCTGGCCTCAATCGTCCATGGATTCCTGGACAACGCCATCCAGCAGCTGCGCCTCAGGCCGGCGGACGAACCTTTGCTCGAATCCGCCCAGGCCGCCCTCGTGGCCCTCGCCGATCCCAAGGCCGTGGCACCGCTCGCTGAACTGTTCTCGCTGACCCAGCAGAGCCCCCTCATGGCCCACCCCGAACTCGAGGCCTGGGATCACTGCCGCGCGCAGGTGTTCATGGTTGCCCGCGAGCGCCTGGCCGGAACCCCCAGCGAGGAGGATGAGCTGTACGTCCACGCCCTGGCCGGCTCCGTCATCTCCTGCGGAAAGGCCGCCATGGAGGTCTGGTTCAACCGCCGCGGCCCGGACCTTTCGCCCGCTTCCCTGGCCGAGCTACGGCAACTGCTTATCGACGCCATGGCCCTGCTGGGCACCGGCTTCACCACCCCTGCACCATCCACGTCCCGCTCCTCCTGACCAGATCGGTATTCCGCATGGCACTCCTCCTCTACCGCCTCGGCAAGTTCTCCTACCGCCGGCGCTGGCTTGTCATCTCACTGTGGCTTGCCGTGCTGGTGGCCGTGGGCGGCTCGGCCGCAGCCTTCCACGGCACCCTCTCCAACAACTTCCAGATTCCGGGCACCGAAACGCAGCGGATCGCGGACAAGCTCAAGCAGGAGCTGCCCTCCGCCTCCGGCGGCAGCGCCACCATCGTCTTCGAAGCGCCCGACGGCGGTTTCACGGCCCAGAGCCGGGCGGCCGTGACGGA
The DNA here is from genome assembly GCF_040702335.1 of Pseudarthrobacter sp. NPDC080039. Taxonomy (NCBI): domain Bacteria; kingdom Bacillati; phylum Actinomycetota; class Actinomycetes; order Micrococcales; family Micrococcaceae; genus Pseudarthrobacter; species Pseudarthrobacter sp. NPDC080039. The sequence goes on from NZ_JBFBKY010000002.1 coordinate 56,262, forward strand.
CGCACTCAAAAAACTCCAGACCCTCCCGGACGTCCGCGGCACAGTGGATCCGTTCGCCACCCAGGCCCAGGTGGACCAGGCAGGCAAGGCCATCACCGATGGCGAACAGCAGCTGGCCGCGGGCCAGGCCCAGCTGGACGCCTCCCGCGCCCAGCTGGAAGCCGGCAAGGCCCAGCTGGCGGCCGCCGAGCAGCAGCTCACCGCTGCCGGCGCCCCGGCCGCGGTGATCGAGGCCCAGCTGGGCCAGCAGAAGGCAGCCCTGGCACAGGGCCAGGCAAAGCTCGACGCCGGCGCCAAGGAACTGGAGGCGAATAAGGCCAAGCTGGAACTTGGCAAACGCCAGGCCCAGGCAGCATCAGCCATCCGCTTCGTTTCAGAAGACAACAAGGCAGCCGTGGCGCAGGTGCAGTTCAACACCTCCATCAACGGCCTGGCTCCTTCCGTTCGCAAGCAGGTGCAGGAGATCGCCCATGAAACCTCCTCGGCAGGTGTCACGGCACTGGCCAGCAAGGAAATCACCGAGGACATCTCCGCCCTGTTCGGCACCGCCGAGATCGTTGGCATCGCCGTAGCAGCCCTGGTGCTCATCCTCATGCTGGGGACCCTGGTGGCGGCAGGACTGCCGCTGCTCATGGCCATCATGGGCGTCGGCGTGGGAGTGGGCATCACCTTCGCACTCTCCGGCCTGTTCGACATGAGCTCCATCTCCCCCATGCTGGCCCTCATGCTCGGCCTTGCCGTGGGCATCGACTACTCGTTGTTCATCGTCAACCGGCACCGGACCCAGCTCCTGGCCGGCATGGACCCCGAAGAGTCCGTGGCCAGGGCCAACGGCACGTCCGGCAACGCCGTGGTCTTCGCGGGCCTCACCGTGATCATCGCCCTGGCCGCCCTGGTGGTTCCTGGCCTTCCGTTCCTCACGGTCATGGGTCTCGCTGCGGCGGGAACAGTGGCGGTGGCAGTCCTTGTCGCCATCACCCTGACCCCCGCCATGCTGTCCCTCATCGGGCGCCGCATCATCTCCAAACGTGCCTGGGCCAAGGCTGACGCGCACAACGCCCAACCGGACCACGAGGCCGCGGACCTTGCCGTTGACCGGGAACGCAGCACCCGGGGCTGGGGCGGCCTGGTCACCAGGCACCCCTGGGTGGCCCTCGTTGCAGGTGTCCTCCTCCTCGGAACCCTGGCCCTGCCGGCCACCCAGCTGCAGCTCGCCCTGCCCGACGGCGGCTCGGAACCGGTGGAGTCCGAGGCATACCAGGCCTACGACCTCACCGCCCGCAGCTTCGGCGAAGGCGTCACCGGTCCCATCGTGGCCGTCGGCGAGTTCCCCGCAGGCCTGGACTCGGCCCAGGCGCAGAAACTGCAGTACGACATTGCGGACAAGCTCCGTGCCGTGGATAACGTCGTGGCCGCCGTCCCGGTTGCCCTTAGCGAAGACCGCCGCACCGCCGTCTTCCAGGTCATCCCCAAGGAGGGCCCGGCCAGCGCCAGCACCGTCAAGGTGGTCTCCGAACTGCGTGGCCTCAACGGTGAAATCAAGGCCGACTATGACGTCACCATGGGCCTGACCGGGCAGACAGCCGGCAACGTGGACGTCTCCACCAAGCTGGGCGACGCCCTGCCGCCCTACCTGGCGATCGTCGTCGGACTTTCCCTGATCCTGCTGCTGCTCGTGTTCCGTTCCATCGTGGTCCCGCTGCTGGCCACGGGCGGATTCCTGCTGTCCCTGTCCGCCGCCTTCGGCGCTGTGGTTGCCGTCTACCAGTGGGGCTGGCTGGGGAACGTCTTCGACGTGGCCAACCCAGGGGCGGTGCTGAGCTTCCTTCCGATCATCCTGATCGGCGTGCTGTTCGGGCTGGCCATGGACTACCAGGTGTTCATTGCGTCGGGCATGCGCGAGGCCTACATGCACGGTTCGCCGGCCAAGGAAGCTGTGCGGGTGGGATTCCGGCACGCAGCCGCCGTGGTCACCGCAGCCGCGATCATCATGGTCAGCGTGTTCTCCGGCTTCATCTTCAGCCACCTCACCATGGTCCGGCCGCTGGGCTTTGCGATGGCCTTCGGCGTGCTGTTCGACGCGTTCGTGGTCCGCATGACCATCGTGCCCGCCGTGATGTACCTGCTGGGCGCCAAGTCGTGGTGGCTGCCGCGGTGGCTGGACCGGTTCCTGCCGGACGTGGACGTGGAGGGCGCCAAGCTCAACCGCGGCCAGGCCGCAACCGCTCCGGGCGAGCTGGTCCACTAGGCTGAAGCCGTGCTGCATCTGATTCTCGCCTCCCAGTCCCCCGCCCGCACCAAGCTCCTGGCGGAAGCCGGCATCCGGCACACCGTGCTGGTGTCCGACGTCGACGAGGAAGCCGTCCAGGCGAAGTACGGCGTCACCGACCCGCACGACACCGCGCTGCTGCTGGCCAGGGCCAAGGCGGAGGCCGTTGCGTCGTTGCCGGAAGCCGAAGGCGCCCTGGTGCTGGGCTGCGACTCCGTCTTCGAGTTCGACGGCGAGGCGCACGGCAAGCCGTACACCGCCGAGGTGGCCCGCGAACGCATGCTCCGGATGAGCGGCAGCGCCGGGGTGCTGCACACAGGGCACTGGCTGGTGGACTGCAGGGACACGGACGACGACGGCGGCGCCGGCCGCGGCTCGGGCGCCACGCTGGGGGCGGTGGCCTCCGCCGAGGTTTCCTTCCAGGACATGGATCCCGAAGAGATCGACGCCTACATCGCCACGGGCGAGCCGCTGCACTGCGCGGGCTCCTTCACCATCGACGGCCTCGGCGGGGCCTTCATCCGGAAGGTCGACGGCGACCCGCACGCCGTCGTCGGCCTTTCCGTCTCCACACTCAGGGGCCTGCTCGCTGCCGCCAGCGTGCGCATCACGGACCTCTGGCCGCCGCGGTAAAGCACTTCATTTACGGCCCTCCTTGTAGCTTCCCTACAAAGGAGGGCCGCTTTACACGCGGATTCCGCAAGTAATATCGGCGGAACCCTCAAAACCGCGCTAGGCTCCCTGAAGGAAAGAAGGAGACGCCTTGTCAGCAAATTTGGAGCATTCCGCAGGAACCACGCAGCCGAGCCTCACAAAGGTGCTGATCGCCAACCGCGGCGAAATCGCCGTGCGGATCATCCGGGCGGCCCGGGATGAGGGCCTTGCCTCCGTGGCTGTCTATGCAGACCCGGACCGTGACGCACTGCACGTCCGGCTCGCTGACGAGGCGTACGCCCTGGGCGGCACCACCGCGGCCGAGTCCTACCTGGTCATGGACAAGATCATCGACGCCGCGCGCCAGTCCGGCGCCGACGCCATCCACCCCGGCTACGGCTTCCTCGCCGAGAACGCCGAGTTCGCCGCCCGCGTGATCGAGGCCGGGATCACCTGGATCGGCCCCTCCCCCGAAGCTATCTCCGCCCTGGGCGACAAGGTCCAGGCCCGGCACATCGCGGAAAAGGTGGGCGCTCCGCTGGTGCCCGGCACCGCCGACCCCGTCGAATCCGCCAGCGAGGTCCTGGATTTCGTCGACCAGTACGGGCTTCCGGTGGCCATCAAGGCCGCCTTCGGCGGCGGCGGGCGCGGCATCAAGGTGGCCCGCACCCGGGAAGAGATCCCGGAGCTTTACGAATCGGCCGTGCGTGAGGCCACTGCCGCCTTCGGCCGCGGCGAATGCTTCATCGAACGCTTCCTGGACGCCCCGCGCCACGTGGAAACCCAGTGCCTGGCAGACGCCCACGGCAACGTGGTGGTGGTGTCCACCCGTGACTGCTCGCTCCAGCGGCGCAACCAGAAGCTCGTGGAGGAGGCCCCGGCACCATTCCTCACCGAGGACCAGAACCGCCGGCTGTACGAATCCTCCAAGGCCATCCTGAAGGAGGCCGGCTACCTCGGTGCCGGTACCTGCGAATTCCTGGTGGGCCAGGACGGGACCATCTCCTTCCTTGAGGTCAACACCCGCCTGCAGGTGGAGCACTGTGTCTCCGAGGAAGTCACCGGCATCGACCTGGTCCGCGAACAGTTCCGGCTGGCACGCGGCGAGGAACTGGGCTACGGCGACCCCGAAGTGCGCGGGCACTCCATCGAATTCCGTATCACCGGCGAGGACCCGGGCCGGAACTTCCTGCCCGCCCCCGGCACGCTCCGCGTCCTGAAGAACCCCACAGGCCCCGGCGTGCGCGTGGACTCCGGCGTGGAGCAGGGCGACGTGATCAGCGGGAACTTCGACTCCATGCTCTCCAAGCTCATCATCACCGGTGCCAGCCGGCCGCAGGCCCTGCAGCGCGCGCGCCGCGCACTCGAGGAAATGGTGGTGGAGGGCATCCCCACCGTCATCCCGTTCGACCTCGCAGTGGTCTCCGACCCCGCGTTCGCGCCCGCCGAAGGCCCGTTCAAGGTCCACACCCGCTGGATCGAAACCGAATTCACCAACAACCTTCCCGCGTGGACTCCGGAGGGCACCGCAGATGCCGACGGTACGGCCGGGGACCGCCAGCGCGTGGTGGTTGAAGTGGGCGGCAAGCGCCTTGAAGTGGTTCTCCCCGCGTCCCTGGGCACTCCCGGCGCCGCAGCCGCCGGCAAGCCGGCCAAGTCCAAGAAGCGCTCCCGTTCGGCCGGCCCCGCCGCCGCCACCGGCAACGCACTCACCTCCCCCATGCAGGGAACCATCGTCAAGGTGGCCGTTTCCCACGGCGATGTGGTGACCGAAGGTGACCTTGTAGTTGTCCTGGAAGCCATGAAGATGGAGCAGCCACTCACAGCACACCGTTCCGGCACCATCACCGGACTGACAGCAACCGCGGGCGAAACGGTGTCCGCAGGCGCCATCATCGCCACCATCGAAGACTAGAAAGCGGCCGCCCAGCCATGCTCGCACCAAGCTTCCAGGAAGAAGTGGACCGCTACCACCAGGCGGTCCCCGAGATCACCCGGGGCAACCCGGCACCCATCAAGGATCTGTACTCAAGGCTCGATGACGTCACCCTTGCCAATCCGTTCGGCGGCATTGCCCGCGGCTGGGCGCAGGTGGAAGCCCGGCTGGACCAGGCCGCCCGGCAGTTCCGGGACGGCGAAATGCTGGGCTTCGATACCGTGGTCTCCTACACCGCCCGTGACACCGCCTACCTGGTGGAGACCGAACACTTCCGGGCACGGCTGGACCAGGCGGCTGCCACCGAGGAGTTCGCGCTCCGCGTGACCAGCATCTTCCGGCGCGAGGAAGGCTACTGGAAGCTGGTGCACCGCCACGCGGACCCGGCGGCCCGCCCACAGTCCCGCCGGTCGCTGATGCAGCCGCCTGCCTAGACCGTTCCCTGCCGCCTGGCTCCGGGCCCGCCTGCCGCGTGCTGGCGGGCAGCTGCGCCAGGAGGCAGACTTAGCTCATGTTGCCTTTCCTGCTCCTGGCCTCCCGGGCGGAGGATGCCGCCGCCGAGGACGAGTACGCCGCGTACCTGAGGTATGGCGGACTGGACGAGCGGGAGCTGCACCGGGTCCGGCTCGAAGCCGCGCCCCTGCCGGCCCTGGACCTGTCACGGTACTCCGGCGTGATCGTGGGGGGCAGCCCGTTCACCTCCAGCGACCCGCCGGAGCATAAGAGCCCGGTCCAGCACCGGGTGGAACGCGAGTTGTCCGCCCTCCTGGACCAGCTGGTTGCCCTCGACTTCCCGTTCCTGGGGGCCTGCTACGGGGTGGGCACGCTCGGCAGCCACCAGGGCGCCGTAATTGACCGCACCTATGGCGAGCCGCTGGGCGCGGTGGAGGTGGAACTGACCGAAGAAGGACTGCAGGACCCCATCCTGCAGGGGATGCCACAGGCCTTCACGGCGTTGACCGGACACAAGGAGGCCGTGAGGTTGCTGCCCAGGCACGCGGTGCTGCTGGCCAGCTCCGCCACTTGCCCCGTCCACATGTTCCGCATCAGGACAAACCTGTACGCCACCCAGTTCCACCCGGAGCTGGACACTGCCGGCCTGGTGACGCGCATCGACATCTACCGGCACGCCGGGTACTTTCCGCCCGAGTCCGCCGAGGAACTGATGGCCAACGCCCGCAGATTCACGGTCACCGAACCGATGACGGTGCTGAAGAACTTCGTGGCCCGCTACTCCCGCTGAACACAAGAATGCCCGGCAGACCACCAGGGTCCGCCGGGCATTTTCCAGGGGTGTCAGGCCACGTTGTTCTCGTAGTCGACGTCGCGGGTTTCGCGGGTGAGGAACAGCGCGATCAGGGTCAGCACGGCCATGGCAGTCAGGTAGACACCCACCAGGAAGGGGCTTCCCTTTGCCTGCTCCCACAGGGCCACGGCGATGAACGGGGCCACCGCGGCACCCAGGATGCTGGAGAAGTTGTAGCTGATGGCCGAACCGGTGTAGCGGACGTTCGTGGGGAACAGTTCCGGCAGCAGCGCTCCCATGGGCCCGAAAGTGAGGCCCATGAGCGAGAACCCGAGGATCAGCAGGCCCATCGTGCCCACGAAGCCGCCGCTGAACAGCGGGACAAACAGCAGGCCGAAGACGAAGATGCCGGCGGTGACAGCGATCAGCATCTTGCGGCGGCCGTATTTCTCGGCCAGGGGCCCGGAGACCAGGGTGAAGATGCCGAAGAAGACGACGCCGGCGATCAGCATCCAGAGGAAGTCGTTGCGGCTGTAGCCCAGGCCGGGAACGAACGCGGCAGCAGCGGCCTCGGACATGGGCTTCCCTGCCTTTTCGGCTGCCGCCTTGGCGCCTTCCAGGGTGGGCTTGGTGCCGTAGGTCAGCGTGAACGTGGTCATCAGGTAGAAGAGCACATAGGTGGCCAGCATGATGAAGGTGCCCAGGATCAGCTGGCGCCAGCTGGTCCTGAAGACGCGGCCCAGCGGAAGCTTTGCCACCTCGTTGGATTCCACCACCTTGGTGAAGGCGGGCGTTTCGATCAGTTTGAGCCGGACGTAGAGCCCCAGGATGACCATGACGGCGCTAAGCAGGAACGGCACGCGCCAGCCCCATGCCGCGAAGGCCTCGGGCGTCAGGGTGTAGCTGGCCACAAGGAAGATGACGTTGGCGATGATGAAGCCGATCGGGGCACCCAGCTGGGGGAAGGTGCCGTAGATGGCGCGCTTGTTGGCCGGGGCGTTCTCCGTGGCCAGCAGCGCGGCGCCGCTCCATTCACCGCCGAGCGCCAGGCCCTGGGCGAAGCGCAGGACCACCAGCAGCGCCGGGGCCCAGAACTCCCAGCCCGGCACCAGCGCCGTGGGCAGGCAGCCGATCAGGAATGTTGCTATACCCATGGTCAGCAGCGACGCCACCAGCGTGCCCTTGCGGCCGAACTTGTCGCCGAAGTGCCCGAAGACGATGGAGCCGAGGGGGCGGGCGATGAAGGCCACGCCGAAGACGGCAAACGAGCTCAGCAGCTGCGTGGTTTCGTTGGCGCTGGGGAAGAAGAGCTTCGGGAAGACGAGCACTGCGGCTGTGGCGTAGACGTAGAAGTCGTAGAACTCCACTGTGGTGCCGATCAGGCTGGCCACGATGACCCGGCCGCGGGAATTCACCGGCTGCTGTGCACCAGGCAGCGCGGTGGTATCGGTGGATGACATAGGTAAACGCTTTCGTGAGACCGGCCGGGCACAGGGGAAGCCTGCCTCCCGGCGCGAGTAGTTAGAGTTCGATCTTACTTCGCCACGTCCAGTCAATGGACGAAACGTCCACTATCCGGACCTGTGTTGCGTATCTCATTTTCTGGTCCGTGAGGGTGGCCTCACGCGGCCGGAAGTGGGCGGATAGGCAAAAGTCACAGCTCGTTAACAAACATCGACGGTCCGCGAAACGCGCCGTCCCTACCTTGGGAGGAACATCATCCCCTTGAAGGAGGTAACCCGTGACTGTTGACCGCACCGTCGAGGCCGCCGTGCAGCCCGGCCCCGCCCGCACCACAGACACCCCTGTCCTTGACTTCCGCCCCGGCCGATGGATTGCCAACTGGGACGCCGAGAACAAGGAACAGTGGGAGTCGGCCGGCCGCGCCATCGCACGGCGGAACCTGAACTGGTCCATCTTCGCCGAGTTCCTCGGCTTCGTGGTGTGGCAGCTCTGGTCCATTGTGGTGGTCCAGCTGCCGGCCGCCGGCTTTACGTTCTCCACCTCCGAAATCTTCTGGCTCATCTCCATGCCCAGCCTGGTCGGGGCAACGCTCCGCATCCCCTACACCTTCATGGTTCCCCGCTTCGGCGGCCGCAACTGGACGGTCGTCTCCGCCCTGCTGCTCCTGATCCCTTCCACCGGGCTGGCCCTCTGCGTCTCCAACCCCGGGACGCCGTTCGGCGTAATGCTCCTGGTGGCAGCCCTGGCGGGCTTCGGCGGCGGCAACTTTGCCAGCTCGATGGCCAACATCACCTTCTTCTACCCGGCCAGGGAGAAGGGCTGGGCGCTGGGACTGAACGCCGCCGGGGGTAACCTGGGCGCCGCCGTCGCGCAGCTTGCCGTTCCCATAGTGGTCACCCTGCTGGCCGCCGGTACGGTGAACCTTCCCATGGCCGGATGGATGTGGGTTCCATTCATCCTGATTGCCGCGTTCGGCGCCTTCAAGTACATGAACAACCTCACGAGCGCCAAGGGGGACGTGGCCGGCTCAGTGGCGGCGCTCAAGGAGCCGCACCTGTGGATCATGGCGCTGCTGTACATCGGCACCTTTGGCTCGTTCATTGGCTTCGCGGGGGTCTTCCCCAAGCTGATCAAGGACTACTTCCCCGCGTTCTCCTCCATCTCTGTGGGGACCGTGGCACTGTCCCTGGCATTCCTCGGCCCGCTGGTGGGCTCCCTGGCACGCCCGTACGGCGGCCGCATGGCGGACCGCATGGGCGGGGCCAGGATGACAGTCTCCGCATTCGGGGCCATGGCCGTGATCACGCTGACCATGATCTGGACCCTGCCGTTGAAGAACTTTCCGCTCTTCCTGGTCCTCTTCCTGATGCTCTTCACCGCCAGCGGATTCGGCAACGGCGCAACATACCGGATGATCCCGGTCATCTTCGCCACGTCCAGCCGGGCCGCGCGGAAGGGCGCAGATTCCGTGGCCACCCAGCGCCTGGCGTCCTCGGCGCTCGGCCTGATCTCCGCGATCGGTGCATACGGCGGCTTCGTGATTCCCCAGGTCCTGAATGCCTCCAGCACCGCAAGCGGCTCCTACACCCCGGCCTTCTACGGATTCGTCGGCGCCTACATCCTGATGCTGCTGGTCTGCTGGACCTGCTACATCCGCAAGGCCGGCCGGAACGCGATGGGACACGTCTAACATGCCCAAAAGCGCCGACACGCACTGCCCATATTGCGCGCTGCAGTGCGCCATGACGCTCACTCCCCGCGCGGACCTGGCCCCGGCTTCACAGCCGGGGCCGGGCCCCGCGCCTGTACTTCCTGGAACCAGCCCGGCAGCAGCAGCCGTCCCGGGAGCGCAGGTTGAGGTCCAGGGCCGGGACTTTCCCACGAACCGAGGCGGCCTGTGCCGGAAGGGCTGGACCTCGGCTTCCCTCCTGAACCACGCGGGCCGGATCACCGAACCCCTGCTGAAGGGCGCCGACGGCGTACACCGGCCCATCGGCTGGGACCAGGCCCTGGACCTGGCTGCCAGAGCCGTGAAGGACACCCAGGCCCGCCACGGCGCGGACGCCGTCGGCGTTTTCGGCGGCGGCGGCCTCACCAACGAGAAGGCCTACCAGCTGGGCAAGTTCGCCCGGCTGGCCCTGGGAACTTCCCGCATCGACTACAACGGCAGGTTCTGTATGTCCTCCGCAGCCGCCGCCGGCATGCGCGCCTTCGGCGTGGACCGCGGCCTGCCCTTCCCGCTCGATGCCCTGGATACGGCCAGCGCCATCCTGATGCTCGGATCAAACGTCGCCGAAACCATGCCGCCGTTCGTGCAGCACCTCAAGGGCGCCCGCGACGCCGGCGGACTGATCGTGGTGGATCCGCGCCGGTCCGCCACGGCAGCCTTCACGGCCGACGGCGGCGGGCTCCACCTTCAGCCCCTCCCGGGCACCGACCTCACCCTCCTGCTGGGCCTTTCCCACGTGGTCATCCACGAAAACCTGGCGGACGCCGCCTTTATCCAGGAGCGCACCTCGGGCTACAACGCCGTGGTCCGCAGCGTGAACGCCTTCTGGCCCGAACGCGTCCAGTCCATCACCGGTGTCCCCGCGGAGCTGATCCGCGACACCGCCCGGATACTCGCGGCCGGCGCCCGCAACGGCGGCAGCTACATCCTCACCGGCCGGGGCGTGGAACAGCACGTGGACGGAACCGACACCGCCACTGCCGCCATCAACCTCAGCCTCCTGCTGGGCCTGCCCGGCTCGGCCCGCAGCGGGTACGGCACCCTCACGGGCCAGGGCAACGGCCAAGGCGGCCGTGAACACGGCCAAAAGGCGGACCAGCTGCCCGGGTACCGCAAAATCACGGACCCCGCAGCCCGCGCGCACGTCGCCGCCGTCTGGGGCGTTCCCGAAGACATGATCCCCGGCCCGGGCCTGCCCGCCGTGCAGCTGCTGCAGTCACTCGGAAAGCCCGACGGTGTCCGGTGCCTTTTCGTCCACGCCTCCAACATCGCGGTGGCAGCACCTGACGCCAACGCCGTGATCCAGGGACTGCGGAGCCTGGACTTCCTGGTGGTCTGCGACTTCTTCCTGTCCGAAACCGCCGCGGAGGCGGACCTCATCCTTCCCGTCCTCCAGTGGGCCGAAGAGGACGGCACCCTGACCAACCTGGAGGGACGCGTCCTCCGCCGCCGCCGCGCCATCTCCCCTCCCGCCGGTGCCCGCAGCGAACTGTGGATCATGGCCCGGCTCGCGGAGCGGCTGGACGCACCCTCCACCTACAGCGAGGATCCCGAAACGGTCTTCGAGGAACTGCGGCTCGCCTCCGCCGGCGGACTGGCCGACTACTCCGGCATCGACTACGCCATGCTGGACCGGGGCGAAGCGGCCTACTGGCCCTACCCGGCAGGCAGCACCGGAACCCCGCGACTGTTCCGGGACGGCTTTGCCCACCCCGACGGCAAGGCGGTCCTGGTCCCGGTGGCGCCGCGCCGCCGTCGTACTCCCGAAGGACTGGCAACGGACCCCGCCGGCACACCCATGACCCTCATCACCGGCCGGCTCCTGGAGCATTACCAGTCCGGCGCCCAGACCCGCCGGGTCGCCGAGCTGGTCGCCGCCCAGCCCGAGGCCAGGGCCCAACTCCACCCGGCGGCCGCAGAGGCCCTGGGCATCACGGACGGATCACTGGTGTCCGTCTCCAACGGGCGCGGCGAAGTGCTGTGCCGGGCCGAACTCAGTACGGCCATCCGCCCCGAGACGGTCTTCCTGCCCTTCCACTTCCCCGGCTCCGAAAGCGCCAACCGGCTGACCGAAGCCGCCACGGACCCCGTCTCCGGAATGCCCGAATTCAAATTCAACACGGTATGGGTGCGGCCGGTGCCGGCGCCCGGTTCCGCCCGCCAACTGCAAACGACGGAGGCCTCATGAGCGAGCAGATTGTCATCGTGGGATTCGGCCCGGTGGCCGCCAGGCTGGTGGACGAACTCCTGCCAGCAGTCCGCGGAGGCCACGTCCGGCTCACCGTGGTGGGCGCGGAGGCTGAAGCTGCGTACAACAGGGTCCTGGTCGCCGACCTCGGCGTCGGCCGGACCACCGCGGACGCATTGGCCCTTGCCGATGCCGCAGATCTGGCTGCCCAGGGAGTGGACGTCCGCCTGGGACTCCGGGCCAGGCGCGTCGACAGGGCGCGGCAGCAGGTCCTGCTCTCGGACGGTGCGACGGTCCACTACGACCGCTTGGTGGTTGCCACCGGGTCCCGGCCGGTGATCCCCAACCTCACTGGCATCAATCCGGACCCGTCCTCCCCCGTCCTGCCCGCCGGGGTCACGGCACTGCGCGACCTCCGCGACGCCGCCGTACTCCGGGAGGCGGTGGACGGCGGCAAGCGGGTGGTGGTACTGGGCGGCGGCGTCCTGGGCCTGGAAACCGCGCTGGCGGCAGCCGAGGAAGGCGCCACCGTCACCGTGGTCCACAACGGGCCGCATCCGCTGGGCCGCAGCATCGACCGGGGCGGCGGGGCGGTCCTGGCGGCCGGACTTCGCCGGTGCGGCGTCCGGGTGGCGGGCAACGCCCGCTCCACCGGGGTTGAGCACAACGCGCCCGACGGCGGCTTCTCGGCCTTGCTGCTCGACGACGGCTCCGCGATTGACGGCGACCTCCTGGTCATCTCGTGCGGCGTGCGTCCCCGGACAGAGCTGGCCGAGGGCTGCGGCCTGTCCACCGGCACCGGGATTTTGGTGGACCACCGGCTGCGGGCGCACCACGAACCGCACATCTTCGCCATCGGAGACTGCGCCGAAGTCCGCTGCCCGGATCCGGGCTGCGCCGAATGCCGCAACAGCAAGGGGCCGTCCGGGCTTGTGGGCCCGGGATGGCGGCAGGCCGAATGGCTGGCCGAATATCTCACCCTCCTTGCGGAGGGCTCAGCTGCGGGGGCGGAACTTTTGCCCGCGCTGCCCGCGGAACAGCCCGGCGTCGTGGTACTCAAGGCACGCGGAATGACCATGGCCGTGGCCGGCGACAACTCGGCGGACCCCTGGGACGAAGAAGCCCTCACGGCGGGAGCGGCAGCGGGCAGGCCGCGCCTGCAGGTGGCCCAATGGGCGGATCCGGAACATGGCCGGTACGTCAAGATGACCACGCGCGGAGGCGTGCTCGAAGGCCTTGTAGCCGTGGGCGTGCCGCGGACCGCCGCTGAACTGGTGGGGCTCTTCGAACGCGGCGCCGAGCTGCCGGCCGACCGGTCACTGCTGCTGCGCCTCGACGGGCCGGACCAGCTGCCGGGAGCCTCCGCCGACCCCGCCGGTACCGTATGCCGGTGCGCGGGGGTGAGCGGTGCTGCCATCACGGCAGCGGTGGCCGACGGCTGCTCCACGGTCACGGACGTCTCCAAGGCCACCCGCGCCGGCACCGGCTGCGGCGGATGCCACGAGGACATCAAGGGCCTCATCGAACGGCACTTCCAGGCAGTGGCCGCAGCCTGACTAGAACGCCACGCCCCGTACCAGCGAGATCAGTTGCTCCTTCGTCTGCTCTGCAGTGGGTCCGGCCGGGGAAATCAGGACCTGCGCCAGGAATGTCGCCACGGTCTGCCCCTTGACCGCCTGCACGGACAGGACCGTGATGGGCACGTCTCCGGCCGGTCGAAGTGCCTTGGGCCCTGCGGGTTCGGTGGTCGTGGAGAACGCAGCACTGTCCCCGATGCCATCCACCGGCTCGCCGCCCATGGCCGGGGCACCGAGTGGGGAACCTGAGCTCTTGAGGACTTCGACGCTGAAGATCATGGAGTCGGGCCCGGGTGTCCCCGGTTGGCCAAATGTGTAGCGGCAGCTGACTTCGCCCGGAAGAATCTGCGGTTCCGTTGCCGCCCCGAAGGCCTGCTTGACCTGGGCGGGACTGAAGAGCGCGCAAACGGCATTGTTGGTGGTGGCAGGCGGACCCACCGGCGGAGCGGCAGGGACGTTGAGCTGGCTGCCGTTGCCCCAGCCCGCGTCCGCTGCAGCCTGGGCGAGCGCCTTCGCCATGGCATTGCCGTCGGGGACGGCGCCGCCATCCGTCGGCGGTCCCGTGACATACGGCATTTCGAGGGTTTCGCTGCCCCTGACGGCGGTCAGGACCACGTTGGCTGACGCGCCGCCGGCCTCGCCGCGGAAGTATCCGGTCCACTGCAGGCAGGCGAAGTCACCAATGCCGGTAACCGGCGAACAGTCGGACGTTGCCTTCGCTTTGGCGATGTCAGAGTCGGAAGCGGGCGAGACCAGGGCCACGGACAAGGCGGTCAGGCCCCGTTCCGGCGATTTGCCCGAATAGCTGCACAGGTAGGCCTTGCTTCCCGGTGGCCGGGCCGGGCTGTTCTGGCCCACGGGCACAAGTCCGGGGTCCACCTTGGCCGCGATCCCGGGGGTGATGAGGTCGCAGGCCGGGCTGCCGGTGCCGGATCTGCCCGCTGTTCCGCCTGCTCCGCCCGCGCTGGGAGGCGGTGCTGATGTCGAACCCGGCCCGCCTTGGCCTGCCGGCGGCGAGCACGCGGCCAGGAACAGGGCGAGCACCGCCGTCGTCATCGCTTTCCCAACGCCAGGGCTTTTGTTCGCATGTGCCAGGGTCCGCGCAGCCGTCATGGCATCAGTGTGACGCCCGCGCCACCGAGGGCCACAGAGTCGAAAGTACCGGGGCGTGGGCGGACAATCCCGGAGGGGTCCACCCTCCCACTGCCGCTGCGGACGGCCTTACATATGGACGTGCAGGCGGCGGGCAGCCTCGGAGATGGATCCGGTCAGCGACGGGTATACCGTGAAGGTGCTGGCAACGTCGTCAACGTGCAGCTTCTGCTTGACCGCAATGGAGATGGGGAAGATCAGCTCGGAGGCGTTGGGCCCCACCACCACACCGCCGATCACCGTGCCGGAGCCCTTCCGCGCAAAGATTTTCACGAACCCGTCCTTGGCGTTGCGCATCTTGGCGCGGGCGTTGCTTTTCAGCGAGAGCTTGATGACGTCGGCCTGGTATTTACCGGACTCGATTTCGGCCTCGGACACTCCGACGTTCGCGATTTCGGGCGAGGTGAAGATGTTGGATGCCACCTGGTGGAGCTTGAGCGGGGTGACGCCGTCCCCCATGAAGTGGGCCACGGCGATCCGGCCCTGCATGGCGGCCACGGAGGCCAGCGGCAGGACGCCGGTGCAGTCGCCGGCTGCGTAGATGTTGGGCGCGGTGGTGCGTGAGACGCCGTCCACCTTGATGTGGCCGCTGTCGCTGACGGCCACTCCGGCCTCTTCGAGGCCGATGCCTGCGGTGTTGGGGATGGAGCCCAGGCACAGCAGGCAGTGGCTGCCGGTGACCTTCGTGCCGTCAGAAAGCGTGACCACCACACCGTCGTCCGTGCGTTCCACCGTCTGTGCGCGGGAGCGGGACAGGACGCGGACTCCGCGGCGTTCGAAGACTTCCTCCAAAACCACGGCGGCATCGACATCCGAGCCGGGCAGCACACGGTCGCGGCTGGAGACGAGGGTGACTTTGGAGCCGAGGCCGTTGTAGGCGGAGGCGAATTCGGCGCCGGTCACGCCGGAGCCCACCACGATGAGTTCCTCCGGCAGGTCGTCCAGGTCGTAGATCTGGGTCCAGTTCAGGATCCGTTCCCCGTCCGGGCGCGCCGTCTCCAGTTCCCGGGGGTGTGCGCCCACGGCCAGCAGGATGGTGTCGGCCTCCACTGTCTCCGTCCCATCGGCCGTCAGGACCTCGATGGTGTGGGGGTCCAGGAGGCGGCCGGAGCCGGCGATGATGCGAACGCCGCGCTTCTCCAGGCCGTCACGGATGTCCTGGGACTGCGTGCGCGCCAGGTTGAGGAGCCGGTCATTGATGTGCTTGAGGTCGGCGTGCATCACCGGCACGAAGTCGCCGCCGTCTACGTCGAACTTCACTCCCAGCTCGCCGGCCTCGGCCACCCGGGTCATGAGGTCAGCCGTGGCGATGAGGGTCTTGGAAGGGACTACGTCGGTCAGCACGGCGGAGCCGCCCAGCCCGGCGCGTTCGATAATCGTGACCGTCGCCCCGAGCGAGGCGGCCACCATGGCGGCTTCGTATCCGCCGGGACCACCTCCCAGGATTGCGATCCGTGGGGAACTGAAATCTGGATGCGTAGTCACAGTCATCCATTCTCGCCCATCCACCGCCTGACCACCAAGAAAACAGGGCGTCCCGGGGCCAGCCGTGACAGGGGTAACAGGGGCGGCAGGATAACTTGTACTGGTGAGTACAACAGACTTCCTGAACACGGACCCGTTCGCCGCCGCCCGCGCCGCCGCGGACTACATCGCCGAAGAGACAGGCGTGGACCGCCACGACACGGCCCTGGTCCTGGGCTCCGGCTGGGGCGAAGCCGCCGACCTGGTCGGCGAGACCACCGCCACCTTGTCTGCAGAGGAAGTTCCGGGCTTCCACGCGCCTGCCGTGGAAGGCCATGTGGGCACCATCCGCTCCGTGCTGACCAAGGAGGGCAAACGCGCCCTGGTCCTGGGCGCGCGGACGCACTACTACGAGGGCAAGGGCGTCCGCGCCGTGGTGCACGGCATCCGGACCGCGGCAGCCGCCGGATGCAGCACACTGGTCCTCACCAACGGCTGCGGCGGACTCAACGAGGCCTGGGCCCCCGGCACCCCGGTACTGATCCGGGACCACATCAACCTCACCGCCGCCTCACCGCTGGAAGGCGCCACGTTCGTGGACCTTACGGACCTGTATTCGCCGCGCATCCGTGGGCTGGCCCGCGAAGTCGACCCCACCCTGGACGAAGGCGTGTACGCCCAGTTCCCCGGCCCCCACTACGAGACGCCCGCGGAAGTGCAGTACGCCAAACGGATCGGCGCCGACCTGATCGGAATGTCGACGGCGCTGGAGGCCATCGCCGGGCGGCACGCCGGAATGGAGGTGTTCGGCATCTCATTGGTCACCAACCTTGCCGCCGGCATCAGCCCGCAACCGCTGAGCCACCAGGAGGTCATCGAGTCCGGACAGGCTGCAGGACCACGGATCTCCCGGCTGCTGGCAGACATCATCGCCAAGCTGTAGCAGCCGTGGCCGCCGGTTGCCGCGCGCGGACCGGCAATGACGATAGCGTTATGCCCATGACGACTGCCGATGCTGAACTTCGCCTGCTCGCCGAGGCCCGCGAATGGGCTGCCCAGGACCCGGACCCCGCAACCCGGGAGGCCCTCCTTGAGCTGGTCCGCCTGGTGGACCACGGTGATCCCGGAGCCCGGCAGGAACTGGAAGACAGCTTCCGCGGTACCCTGCAGTTCGGCACCGCCGGCCTGCGCGCTGCCTTGGGTCCCGGTCCCAACCGGATGAACCGGGTAGTGGTGCGCCGCGCAGCCGCAGGTCTCGCCGCCTTCCTGGGGGACGCCGTGGGAAAGGCCGCGCCCGGTACCCGGCCCCGCGCCGTCGTCGGCTATGACGCCCGGCACAACTCGGATGTCTTCGCGTCAGAAACGGCTGCCATCTTCACTGCGGCAGGCATCGAAACCTTCCTCCTCCCGGGCGCCCTGCCCACTCCCGTGCTGGCGTACGCCGTCCGGGCCCTGGGCTGCGACGGCGGCGTCATGGTCACCGCAAGCCACAACCCGCCGCAGGACAACGGGTACAAGGTGTACCTGGGGCGGCATGCCGTGGCGGCGGATGGGGACGGCGCCCAGATCGTAGCGCCCTACGACGCGGAGATTGCCGCGCGGATCGACGCGGTGGGAACACTGGGATCAATAACGCTTGCGGCGGATGGCTGGACCGTCCTGGACGGCTCGCTCGCTGCCGACTACGAACGGGCGACGGCGGCACTCGCCATGCAGGAACGCTTTCCCGCGCGGGACCTGCGCATTGTCCTGACCCCCCTGCACGGCGTCGGCGGCGGGACGGCCGTCGACGTCCTGGCGGCGGCAGGTTTCACAGATGTCACCGTGGTGGCGGAACAGGCCGATCCGGACCCCGATTTCCCCACCGTAAGTTTCCCCAACCCGGAAGAACCGGGCGCGCTGGACCTTGCACTGGAGGCGGCAGCCCGCCTGGATGCGGACCTGGTCATCGCCAACGACCCCGACGCCGACAGGGCTGCCGTGGCCGCCAAGGACCCCGACACCGGCGCATGGCGGATGCTCCGCGGCGACGAGGTGGGGTCACTGCTGGGCGCCCACATGGTGGCCCGGCTCGCCGACGGCGCTGCCACCGGCGCTGATGGGGACAGCCCCGGCGTCTTCGCCAATTCGATCGTTTCCTCGAGGCTGCTGGCCCGCATCGCCGCCGCGGCCGGCTTTGCCCACGAGGAAACGTTGACCGGCTTCAAGTGGATCTCCCGGGTTCCCGGCCTGGTTTACGGCTACGAAGAGGCACTGGGCTATTGCGTGGCGCCGGACCTGGTGAAGGACAAGGACGGCATTTCCGCAGCCGTCCTGATCGCAGAACTCGCGGCCACCGCCAAAGCAGCGGGCAAAACCGTCTTCGACACGCTCGATGAGCTCTACCTCCAGCACGGCCTGCACGCCAGCGACCAGCTCAGCATCAGGGTGGCGGACCTGGGACTGCTGGACGCCATGATGAACCGCCTGCGGGTCTCGCCGCCGGAATCGTTCGGACAATCGGCGGTAGAGGTCTTCACCGACCTGGCCGAGGGCAGCGCCGAGCTGCCGCCCACCGAAGGCCTGCTGTACATCACGCGCAACCTGACCCGCGTCATCATCCGGCCCAGTGGCACGGAGCCGAAGCTCAAGTGCTACCTGGAGGTCATTCAGCAGGTGGAATCCGCCGCGGAACTGCCGGCGGCCCGCCAGGCGGCACGGGCCTCGCTGGACGAAGTCCTGCACGACGTCAGCGAGGCGCTGGGGCTGTAGGAACTGCGGTTTTAACCTCAAAGGGCGCCTGGGCCACGAAAGGCCCGGCGCCCCTTTGGGGTCTAAGTGCTACAGCTCCACCTCAACGAAGCCGTCCGTGATGCGGGTGCTGTACGCCGCCAGCCGAAGGCCGGGCGTAGTGAAGCATTCGCCGGTTTGAAGGTCGTAGAGCTCCTTGTGCAGCGGCGAGGCGATAGTGGGGCGGTTCCCCTTCGAACCGAGGATGCCACGGGCCATGACGTGGGCCCCGGTGGCCGGATCCTCGTGGGCCACAGCGAAAACTTCGGCCGGGGCGGTGCGGAACAGGGCCACCTGGCGGCCTGCCACCAAGGCAGCCTCTCCCCAGGCAGGCTCCAGGTCGTCAACCGCGCAGACGCGGTACCAGCCGGTCTCGAATCCAGCGAGGTCTGATTCGGCGGCGAGCGCCCCAAGTTCCAGTGTTGCCGTCATGTCCGGCTCCTTTCCCTGTGCCTGTTGTCCTTTGCAGTGGCCGCTTCTGCAACCGTGTTCCACGCTAGGGTCCGGGTGTTTCAACCGGGTGCGGGCAATGTGTCCGGTGCGTAAAAGAGACCTAACGCCGCACGAAATGTCCCCGTGATGCAGAAGTTAAGTTGGCGAAACAATTGGGAAACTGAGGCGAAACTGCCCCTCCCTAGGCTGGAGGCACAAGCTGCAGAGCACCGTCTGCGGCCCATGCGAAAGGCCCACAGTGACCGAACAGACTTCAAGCACAGAGACTCCGCGCCGCATCGTCGTCGCCGGCGGCGGCCCCGCGGCCCACCGTTTTGCGGACGCCATGCATGCCCGGGGCCTCGACGGCTGGCATGTCACGGTCCTCACCGAGGAAGCCCACCTCCCCTACGACCGGGTGGCACTCTCGAAGGCCCTCACCGATACCGGGGTGGACCTCACCCTGGGCACAGCCTCCATGTGGGAGCACGGATCGCTGGTCCTGAAGACCGGCGAGCGGGTGGTGAAAATCAACGCAGGCGCCAAGACGGTGGAAACCGCTGCAGGGAACAGCTATCCGTATGACGAACTGGTGGTGGCCACCGGCTCCGACGCCGTGCGCCTGCCCATTCCCGGCGCCGACAAGGCCCACGTCTACCGCACCCTCGAAGATGTGTGGGCCATCAACAAAGCCATCGCGGAGCTGACCGAAAAGCTCGGCCGCAAAATCAACGCCGTGACCATCGGCGGCGGCCTCCTGGGACTCGAATCGGCTGCCGGCACCGAGCAGCTGGGTGCCACGCCCGTGGTCATCAACGGTGCGCCGTGGCTGATGAACACCCAGCTGGACGAGGGCGCAGGCCAGGCCCTGGGGCGCCTCATCGAAGCGAAGGGCTTCGAAGTCCACGGCGGCGTGTTCCCCAGCGAAGTTTTGACGGACGACGACGGCCAGGTCACCGGGGTGCTCATGGCGGACGAACGCATCATCCCCGCTGACCTGGTGATTGTGGCGGTCGGCGTCAAGCCCCGCGATGAACTTTTCCGCGCGGCCGAGGGCGGAGAACAGGTGTTCAGTTTGGGTCCCCGCGGCGGCGTGGTCATCAACGACTACTGCGCCACCGAAGTCCCCGGCATCTGGGCCATTGGCGAGGTGGCCAACTTCGGCGGCATGTGCCTCGGCCTGGTGGCCCCGGCCAACACCATGGCCGAGATCGTGGCCGACCGGCTGCACGGCGGCGACGCCACCTTCCCCGGCTTCGACACCGCCACCAAGCTGAAGCTGTCCGGGGTGGACGTGGCCAGCTTCGGCGACGCCTTCGCCAGGACAGAACACGCGCTGGAGATCGTGTACGCGGACCCTGCCCGCGGCGTCTACCAGAAGATCGTCACCACCGACGACGCCAAGACCCTCCTGGGCGGCATCTTCGTGGGTGACGCGTCTCCGTACATGAGCCTGCGGCCGCTCCTGGGCCGCGAACTTCCCGCAGAGCCCGGCGCCTTCCTCAGCGCGGCAGGCGGCGGCGAAGCTCCCGAGACCGAACTCCCGGATGACGCCACGCTGTGCTCCTGCAACAACGTCACCGCCGGCACCATCCGCGACGCCATCAACGGCTGCGGCGCATGCGAGGGCAATGCCCCGGTCCAGGAACTCGGGGAGCTGAAGGGCTGCACCCGTGCCGGCACCCAGTGCGGTTCCTGCGTGCCCATGCTGAAGAAGCTGCTGGAAACGGAGCTGACCAAGTCCGGCGTCGAGGTCTCCAAGGCCTTGTGCGAGCACATTGAACTGTCCCGCCAGGAGCTGTTCGACGCCATCCGCGTCCTGGAACTGACCTCCTTCGAGGAGATCATGGCCAAGTACGGCACGGGAGCGGGCTGCGACATCTGCAAGCCCACCATCGCCAACATCCTGGCCAGCCAGAACAGCGCCTACGTCCTGGACGCCGGCCGCGGCACCCTGCAGGACACCAACGACCGCGCCCTGGCCAACATGCAGAAGGACGGCACCTACTCGGTGGTCCCCCGCATCGCCGGCGGTGAGATCACCCCCAAGAAGCTTGGCGTGATCGCCGCCGTTGCCGAGAAGTACGGCCTCTACACCAAAATCACCGGCGGCCAGCGGATCGACATGTTCGGCGCACGCCTGGAGCAGCTGCCCGAGATCTGGAAGGAACTTGTGGACGCCGGCTTCGAGTCCGGCCAGGCCTATGGCAAGAGCCTGCGCACGGTGAAGTCCTGTGTCGGTTCCACCTGGTGCCGCTTCGGCGTCCAGGACTCCGTGGCGATGGCGATCAAGCTGGAGCTGCGCTACCGCGGCCTGCGCAGCCCGCACAAGCTCAAAATGGGTGTCTCCGGCTGCGCCCGTGAGTGCGCCGAGGCCCGCGGCAAGGATGTGGGCGTGATCGCCACCGCGGACGGCTGGAACCTGTACGTCGGCGGAAACGGCGGCGCCACCCCCGCGCACGCCCAGCTGCTGGCCAAGGACCTGGACGACGAGACCCTGATCAAGTACATCGACCGCTACTTCATGTACTACATCCGCACCGCGGACCGGCTGCAGCGCACGGCGCGCTGGCAGGAAGAACTCGACGGCGGCATCAAGCACGTCGAGGACGTGGTGGTCAAGGACACCCTGGGCATCGCCGAGGAGCTGGAAGCCGCCATGGCCAAGCATGTGGACACCTACGTCGATGAATGGGCCGACACCCTGAAGGACCCCGAGCGGCTCCGCCGGTTCCGTTCCTTCGTCAACGCCCCGGACCAGAAGGACGACTCCATCACCTTCGTCCCGGACGAGCGCGGCCAGATGCGTCCCGCCACCCCCGAGGAAAAAGGCAAAGTCCTGATCGGCTCTTCCATCCCGGTCCGCGCCGCCACACCGGAAACCATTGGAAACGAGGCATAGCCATGCAGCTCAGTATCGACCTCACCGGCCGGGACGTCCTGGTGACCGGCACCCACGCCGCCGCGCGGCAGGCGGTGCGGCGGTACCAGGCCGCGGGCGCCGTCGTCCACCGCCTCATCAGCCCGTACGACGCCGGGCAGCCCGCCCAGGTGCCGCAGGGGACATTCCTGGTGGCCGCCGTCGAGGACGGCCAGCCCGGGTGGGCTGCCCTCCTGGACCGCTGCCGGGAAGCCGGCATTCCCGTCGCCGCCGAACCGGCCGCTGGCCCCGCGGGCCACGTAACGCTGGTGGGCGGCGGCCCGGGCACCAGCGACCTGCTCACCGTGGCGGCCGTCAAGGCGCTCCGGGACGCCGACGTCGTGTTTTACGACCGACTGGCCCCGTACCAGGAACTGCCGCTGCTGACCTCCGCAGAACTGGTGGACGTTGGAAAGAAGCCAGGGCACCACAAGGTCAGCCAGTCGGACATCGAGAAGCTGATGGTGGAAAGCGCACTGGCAGGCAACAACGTTGTCCGGCTCAAGGGCGGTGACCCCTACGTGTTCGGCCGCGGCGGCGAGGAAGTTGCCGCCTGCGTGGCAGCGGGCGTCAAGGTCCAGGTGGTCTCCGGCGTGACCAGCGCCATCTCCGTGCCGGCCGCGGCAGGCATCCCCGTCACCCACCGGGAAGTCAGCCACATGTTCACAGTGGTCTCCGGGCACGCGCCGCTCACCGAAAAGGAACACCGGCACCTGGCCGGCCTGGGCGGCACCATCGTGGTGCTGATGGGCATTGGAACCCTCCACCAGCTCGCCGCGGGCCTGCGCCGTGCCGGAATGCGCCCTGACATGCCCATGGCAGTGGTGGAGCGGGGCTACCGGCCCGGCCAGCGCACCACCATCGCAGACCTCGGCACCATCGCATCCGCCGCCGCCGGCTGCAGCAACCCGGCCGTGCTGGTCATCGGCGAGGTGGTGCGGGTGGCTGAGGCCAACCGCGGGCATGCCCACGCCGCCGCCGACCTGGACATGCTGGCGGCCTCGCTGCTGGGATCATGAAAGGATTGACCCCCATGACCGCACTTGCCCCGGCCAAACAGACGCAGCCCGAACCACCGCAGGCTGACGAAGCTCCAGAAGCTGCCGAATCGCCGCTGGAGGGGTTCCGCATCGGAGTGACGTCTGACCGGCGGTCCCGCGACCTGATCGAAGCCCTTGAGCGCCGCGGCGCCGAGGTGCTGCACGCCCCCGCGCTGAAGATCGCTCCCGTCCAGGAGGATATGCGCCTCATCGAGGACACCAAGGCCGTCATCGCCGCCAAGCCGGACCTGTGCATCGCCACCACCGCCTACGGGATGCGCCGCTGGTGCGAGGCTGCGGACTCCTTCGGCATCGGCGACGAACTGCTGGACACGCTGGGGAACTGCCGCATGTTCGTCAGGGGACCGAAGGCACGCGGTGCGGTGCGCGCGGCAGGCCTTGCCGACGTCGGCATCAGCAGCGACGAAACCACCTCCACCCTGGTGGACATGCTGCTCACTGAGGGAGTCCGCGGCAAAACCGTCGCCATGCAGCTGCACGGTTATACAGATGTCCGCCAGATCGAACGCCTGCGCATGTCCGGCGCCACCGTCCTGACCGTCACGCCCTACCGCTGGGTTAAGCCCGACGGCGAGGACAAGCTTCCACGGCTGATCGAAGCTGCCTGCAGCGGCAACCTGGACGTCCTCACCTTCACCAGCGCCCCTGCGGTGGACGCCATGTGGAGCACTGCGCACGAAATGGGCCTGTACAAGCAGCTGGTGGAGAGCCTGAAACTGAACGTCACCACCGCCGTCGTGGGACCGGTGACTGCGCAGCCGCTCCTGGATGCGGGCGTCACGCCGCTGATCCCGGAACGGTTCCGCATGGGTGCGCTCATCCGGCTGGTGTGCGAGCACCTGGCCCTGAACCATGTCCGGCGGCTGGACACCCGCTCGGGGAACATCGAGCTGCGCGGCCGCAGCCTGCGCATCGACGGCCAGCAGGTGGAGCTGGCCCCCGCCCCCCTGCTGCTCCTGCGCGCCCTGCTTGGCGCCGGCGGTGCGGTCCTGTCCCGCGAATCCCTCTCCGACCTGCTGGAACTCCGGGGCTCGGTGCACGCGCTGGACATGACCGTGAGCCGCCTTCGCTCATCGCTGCCGGACGGAAAGCTGATCGAGACCGTGGTCAAGCGGGGGTACCGGATCCGCGTCTAGCAGCACCTCCGAACGTGGTTTGGCAGCGGCGAATGTGTCGACTTCCCCATCGATGAGAGGTGCGTCACGGGTTCTGTTACCGGCCGGTAAATACTGGCGAACAAGGGGTCCGGAAACGGCAACCGACGGGTAACACAACCGAAAAAGCAGGGCCCTACGCTGGGTTCCATCACGAAGTTCCGGCCGGTTCCCGGCCGCCAGCGAAAGGGCCAGCACATGTCCGCTCCGGCACCCTCAACATCCGCTTCCGCCGCAACCCGCATCGTCATCGCCGGTGCCGGTCCCGCCGCCCAGGCCCTGGTGGCACAGCTCGACCGCGCACAGTTCACCGGGACCATCACGGTACTAAGCAACCGCGATGACGCACCTGGGGAGCTGCTGGAGCTGGCCATGCTTCCCCAGGTTTCCGTGCGGTTCGGCCAGCCCGCCAGCCACATCGACGCCGTCAACCGCACCGTGGCCACCGCGGATGGCATGGAATTCGCCTACGACCAACTGGTCATCGCCACCGGTTCGGCCCCCGTGGCCGGGCCTGTGGACGGCGCCGCGCAGTGCCTGAGCTACGCCACCATCGACGACGCACCCCGCATCGCGAAGAGCGTGCAGAAGGTAGCCCGGGAGCTCGGGCGCCGCCCGGTGGGGATCCTGGTGGGAACCGGCGCCGCGGCCGGACAGGCCGAGGCGGTCCTGCGGGCCAAGGGCGTACGGCCCATCCGCACCACGGCCCGCCCTTCCGCCGTCATCCCGGCCGTCGTCGCCGGATCGGCTCCCCGGACGGCCGCAACCGCGGTGGTCTTCGAGGACGGCAGCAGCATGACCGGAGACCTCGTGGTCCTGGCCGAGGAACGGGTGTCCCGTGACGGCCTGGCCGCCAGCGCGGGCCTGCGCACCGCTCCGGGAGGCGGCATCGTGATCACCCGCGACTACCGGACCTCCGTCCCGGGAATCTGGGCCATCGGCGACGCCGCAGCGTTCGACGGCGTCCGGCTGGGGCTGCTGGTGGCGGCCTCTTCGGCGGCAGGCGCCTGCGCCACCCAGCTGCTGACGGCAACCTCGGCAGCCCCGGTCCTCCAGGCGGCCGCCTGAGCGGGTGCTGCTCCCGGCGCCCTCCGCTGTGACAAGATGGTTTCCGAAACCGAGCCAACGCCGGGCCCACAAGGCCCTTCGAGAGGACCATCATGAGCAACGAAGCCACCGTTCACGCCGCCACCGCCGGTCCGGCCGCGGCCACGAACATTGCCTCCTACATCGACCACACGCTGCTCAAGCCCGAAGCCTCCGAAGCCGATGTCCTGAAGGTCTGCGCCGAGGCGGCGGAGTACGGGTTCAAGTCCGTCTGCGTGAACCCCATCTGGGTCAAGACGGTCACCACCGCGCTCAAGGGCTCGGGCGTCCTCACCTGCTCCGTGGTGGGCTTCCCGCTGGGGGCCACCCCCACCGATGTGAAGTCGTTCGAAGCCCGCGGCGCCGTGCTGGACGGTGCCGACGAAATTGACATGGTGATCAACATCGCCGCCGCGAGGGCAGGTGACAAGGGCGCCCTGGTGGAGGATATCGCGGCTGTGGCAGAGACCGTCCATGCCAGCGGCGCCATCCTGAAGGTCATCATCGAAACAGCGCTCCTGACGGATGGGCAGAAGGTGCTGGCGTGCCAGGCGGCAGTGGAGGCCGGGGCGGACTTCGTGAAGACCTCCACGGGCTTCAACGGCGGGGGTGCAACTGTTGAAGACGTGGCCCTGATGCGCCGGACCGTCGGCCCGGACCTGGGGGTCAAGGCCTCCGGCGGCGTACGGTCGCTGGCGGACGCGCAGGCTATGATTGCAGCAGGTGCAACACGAATTGGTGCCAGCTCCGGAATTGCCATCGTCAAGGGTGAACAGGGTTCAGCCGCTTACTGACCGGAACCGCGAGCCGCCACAGATCACGCCCCGCGGGGCCGAGGAGGAACACATGTCCAGCCAGATCAACCCGTCCAGCCAGGACACGGCGTCCAACCGTGAATACGTCCGGACCCCGCAGAACGAGAACAAGCTCGGCGGCAGCATCGTGCTCTTCGTGATCTGCTTCGCCCTGTTCCTGGGCGCCATCTACTCGCTGTCCTTCCTCAGCCTGGGCAACCCCTGGCCGATGGCCGTCTGCCTGATCCTCTTCGCGCTGGCCTTCTGGCTTCCGCAGACCATTTTCGGCCGCTCCGACTCCGCGGGCGAGCACTAGGCCCAAACAACTCCCACCCAGTTGGGACAGGCATCAGAAGCAGCCAGGACCCCGGACATCGTCCGGGGTCCTTTGCTGTCTGTCAGTTCCCGGGCGCTAGAACCAGAGCCTGATCCAGGCCCCCGCGGCAGCGGCCACACGGCCCCAGTGGTGCTGGGCGATGGCCCAGCCGGATACTGACATGCCCACCATGGCGTAGGCGCTCACAGGGATCAGCACCAGCCACTCCCGTTTGGAGCCGGCCCGCCCCAGCAGGGGTACGGACAGGGCGCCGTTGGGCCGCCATACGTTCCGCAGGAGGGGCAGCCGGCGCAGCACCTTCGGGGGCCGGAGTACCAGCGGCCACAGCAGCGGCACTCCCCCGGTGGTGATCAAATCACCGACGATGTGCACCACCACGCCGATCAGCATCGAGGTGGGCAGCCACGTCCACTGCTCCGGCGCGTAGACGGTGACCAGACCGGCCATCACCAGCGCGAAGATCCAGTTCGAGATGAACCCGCTTTTGGGAAACAGTTTCAGCGCCTTCGCGGCAATATTGATCAGGAACATGCACAACAGGCCGGCGCCGATGGACAGCCGGCCCCAGCCGGTGTCCATGTGGACCTGCGAGGCCAGTCCGGCCAGGAACACGAAGAACGCCGCCCCAAGGATGGAGTGCGTGCCCTGGCGGTGGCCGCCGCTGGCGTTTTCAATGCCCCGCGCGATCACGTTGGAGAGCGGCGGCAGGGAATGGGCCACCGTGCTGGAGCGGTGGTCCCAGTCGCAGACCAGGGCTGTGCCCGCGGTGGCCATGCCGCCGATCAGGATGCCCGTGGGATCCAGCGGATACCAACCCAGGGTGTAGGGGCCGGTGGACGCAACAGCTACCCACGCCGCGGCTCCCGACGCGGCGTGGTGTCCTCCCATCAAGTGTTAACTCACCGCCAGCGGGGCGTCGGAGAAGATGTTCCGGATCACGCCGTTGGCCCACTCCAGGATCTCGGCGTCCTGCAGGTCCCGGCCCCCGATCCGCGCTGTCTTGGGCTTGGGGATCAGGACCGCGTCCAGCGCAGGCTTGGCCTGCGACCCCGGGTACATCCGGTTCAGCCGCATGGTCTTGGACTCGGGGAGCGTGGCCGGGGAGAACTTGATGAAGTTTCCCTGCAGCGCCACGTCGGACAGGCCGGCTTCCCGGGCGCCAACCCGGAACCGCGCCACCGCCACCAGGTTCTGCGCCGGCAGGGGCAGTTCACCGTAGCGGTCCACCAGCTCCGCCTGGACCTCGTCGATGGCCTCGTTGGTGAGGGCCGCGGCGAGCTTCCGGTAGGCCTCCAGGCGCAGCCGCTCCCCCGGGACATAGTCATGCGGCAGATGCGCGTTGACCGGCAGCTCGATCTTCATCTCCGCGGCCTTCTCCTCGGCTTCGCCGCGGAAATCAGCCACGGCCTCGCCCACCAGCCGGATATACAGGTCGAAGCCCACGCCCTGGATGTGGCCCGATTGTTCGCCGCCCAGCAGGTTGCCGGCGCCGCGGATCTCCAGGTCTTTCATGGCCAGCTGCATGCCGGCGCCGAGCTCGTTGTGCGCGGCCACGGCCTTGAGCCGTTCGAGCGCCACCTCGCCCAGCGGCTTCTCGGACGGGTACAGGAAGTACGCGTAGGCACGCTCGCGGCCGCGGCCAACACGGCCGCGCAGCTGGTGCAGCTGGGACAGCCCGTACTTGTCCGCGCCGTCCACGATCAGGGTGTTGGCGTTGGAGATGTCCAGGCCGGTCTCGATGATGGTGGTGCAGACCAGCACATCGAACCGGCGCTCCCAGAAATCGACGATGATCTGTTCCAGCCGGCTTTCGGACATTTTGCCGTGCGCCACCTCCACACGCGCCTCGGGCACCAGTTCGCGGATCCTGGCCGCGGTCCGCTCGATGGTGGACACCCGGTTGTGGACCAGGAACACCTGGCCTTCGCGCATCAGTTCGCGCCGGATGGCGGCAGAGGTCTGCTTGTCCGTGTAGGGCCCCACATAGGTCAGGA
Source organism: Pseudarthrobacter sp. NPDC080039 (assembly GCF_040702335.1). Lineage (NCBI taxonomy): Bacteria > Bacillati > Actinomycetota > Actinomycetes > Micrococcales > Micrococcaceae > Pseudarthrobacter > Pseudarthrobacter sp. NPDC080039. The sequence goes on from NZ_JBFBKY010000002.1 coordinate 84,488, forward strand.
CGGGATGGCGTTCTTCCGGCGGAGTGGCCAGGGTGGAGGTTTCGCGGATCCCGGTGAGGGACATTTCAAGGGTCCGGGGAATCGGCGTGGCGCTCATGGCCAGCACGTCCACGTTGGTGCGCATCTTCTTCAGCGCCTCCTTGTGTTCGACGCCGAACCGCTGTTCCTCGTCCACGATCACCAGGCCCAGGTCCTTGAACTCGAAGTCCTTGGACAGCAGGCGGTGCGTGCCGATCACCACGTCCACGGCCCCGCTCTTGACGCCTTCCGCCGTTTCCTTGGACTCCTTGGCGGACTGGAACCGGGACAGCGGCTTCACCCGCACGGGGAAGCCGGAGAAGCGTTCGGTGAAGGTTTCGTAGTGCTGCTGGGCCAGCAGGGTGGTGGGCACCAGCACGGCCACCTGCTTGCCGTCCTGGACGGCCTTGAAGGCTGCGCGCACCGCGATTTCGGTCTTGCCGTAGCCCACGTCGCCGGACACCAGGCGGTCCATGGGGATCTCCCGCTCCATGTCCGCCTTGACCTCGTTAATGGTGGTCAGCTGGTCCGGGGTCTCCACGTACGGGAACGCTTCCTCCAGTTCCCGCTGCCAAGGGGTATCGGGGGCAAAGGCGTGGCCGCGGGAGGCCATCCGGGCCGAGTACAGCCGGATCAGCTCGCCGGCGATCTCCTTGACGGCCTTGCGGGCTTTGGACTTGGTGCTGGCCCAGTCAGCGCCGCCCATCTTGCTCAGGACCGGGGTGTCGCCGCCCACGTAACGGGTCACCTGGTCCAACTGGTCCGTAGGCACGAACAGCCGGTCGCCGGGGGCGCCGCGCTTGGCGGGCGCATATTCCAGCACGAGGTATTCACGCACGCCGTCACCGCCGCCTGCCACCTTGCGCTGGATGAGTTCCACGAACCGGCCGATGCCGTGCTGTTCGTGGACCACGTGGTCCCCCGCCACCAGCTGCAGGGGGTCGACGGCGTTGCGCCGCTTGGAGGGCATGCGCCGCATGTCCTTGGTGGACCCGGCGGAGGTGCGGCCCAGCAGGTCGGCTTCGGTGAGCAGGCCGAGCTTGAGCCCATCCAGGACAAAACCACGGCCGACGGCGGCAGTGGTCACTTCGATGATGCCCGCCTGCGGCTCGTGGTCCAGGCTGTCCACCCGGGCGCACGGAATGTCGTTCTCGTGGAACAGCTCGGCCAGGCGCTGGGCCGGGCCCGGACCTTCGGTGGCCACCACGATCCGCCACTGGTCCCGGACGTGGGAGCCGATGAAGTCCATCATCTCCGCGACGTCACCCTGGTAGCCCCGGGGTTCGCGGGCGTGCAGGTTCAGCACATCGATCTCGGGCAGCAGTTCGGCGTCCTGCGCCAACGACGTGATGGACCACCAGGACACCCCGTGCCCCAGCGCAGAGCCGCGCGTTTCGGCCAGGGACCGGAAGCTCGCCGAGTGCAGGGCCGCACTGGCCTGCGAGCTGAGGTCCAAAGGTGCCGCCCCGCCGTCGGACGCCGTGGACCAGGCCGCCTCGAGGAACTCCTCATTGGTGGCGGCCAGGTCATGGGCGCGTGTACGGACCTTCTCCGGTTCAATCACCACTGCAATGGAATCGGCCGGCAGTTGGTCCACGAACGGAACCATCGCGTCCACCAGCACCGGTGCCAGGGACTCCATGCCCTCCACGGCGATGCCGCCGGCGATCTTTTCCAGCATGTCAGCCGCCGCGGGAAGCTGGGCCTTCAGGGTGGCGGCGCGGGACATGACGGAAGGGGTGATGAGGATTTCGCGGCAGGGCGGGGCATGCAGCTCCGTGGGGTGGTGGATTCCGGGTGCTGACAGCGAGCGCTGGTCGGCCACGGCAAACCACCGCATCTGGTCCACTTCGTCCCCGAAGAACTCCACCCGGATGGGGTGGTCCTCGGTAGGCGGGAAGACGTCGATGATGCCGCCGCGGACGGCGAACTCGCCGCGGTGGGTCACCATGTCCACCCGTGCATAGGCGGCGTCGGCGAGGCTCTTCACCACGTCGGTGAACGGAACGTCCTGGCCCACTTTCAGGGTGACCGGAACCAGGTCGCCCAGGCCGGCCACCACCGGCTGGACCACGGCGCGGACGGGCGCGACGACGACGCGCAGCCTGCCCGCCGTCGAACTTTCCGGATGTGCCAGGCGGCGCAGGACGGACAGGCGCCGGCCCACGGTGTCCGAGCGCGGCGACAGCCGCTCGTGCGGGAGTGTCTCCCAGCTGGGGAACTCGGCCACCGAGTCGGCGGGCAGGTAGGCGCGCAGGGCCGCGGACAGGTCCTCCGCTTCCCGGCCGGTGGCGGTGACTGCCAGCACCACGCCCGGCGCACCGCCTTCTGCCGCCGCCGCGAGCCCGTCCGCCATCTCCGCCAGCAGCACCGGGCGCAGGCCTGCAGGGGCGCTGATCTGGTAATCCTGCCCGCGGACCGCGAAGCCACGGGCAGCCTCTGCCCGGACGCGGGCGAAGGTCTGGTCCGGCGCCAGGGCGCGGCGCAATCCGTCGAGCGACGGGCGCGGGACGCCGGACGTGCCCGTGCTGGATGTGCCGGCGGCGGACTGGCCGGGAAGACTCATGGCAGAAGCTCCTGTGGTGTTCATCGAAGGCAAGCAGGCAACGCGAAAACCCGAAATTCGCTGCGAATCCCGGGTACTCCCAGCCTACCGCGCAGGAACGACATGGCAGCGCGGCACAAACCTCCTGGGAATACATCTAAGCTGGCAGCACCGGGCTTCCCGCCGGGCCTTCTCCGCCGGAGCAGCCGTCCTGACCGGCCGCCGCTCCGAATTCCAAGGGACGAACAGGAGCAAGCATGACCGCAATGAGTGCCCAGCCAACACCAACGACCGTCCTTGTCACCGGCGCCACCGGCTACATCGGCGGCCGCCTGGTGCCCAGGCTCCTCGAGGCCGGCCACACCGTGAAGGTCCTGGTCCGCTCCCCCGACAAGATCGCCGGCGTCCCGTGGCGGGACAAAGTCGAGGTGGTGGAAAGCAGCCTGGACGACGGCGACGCCCTCCGCGAAGCCCTGGCCGGCGTCGACGTCTTCTACTACCTGGTGCACTCGATGGCCGCCGGGGCGGGATTCGAGGCGAAGGAACAGGCCATGGCCCGGACGGCCGCCGACGCAGCTGCCGCCGCGGGCGTGCGGCGGATCGTCTACCTTGGCGGCCTGCACCCGCAGGGCGTGGAGCTTTCCATGCACATGCGCTCACGTGAGGCAGTGGGCAAGGTGTTCCTGGACAGCCCGGTGGACGCCATTGTGTTCCAGGCCGGCGTGGTGATCGGCTCCGGCTCGGCCTCCTTCGAGATGATCCGGCACCTCTCGGAAACGCTGCCGCTGATGCCCGCGCCCAGCTGGGTGCGGAACCGGATCGAGGCCATTGCGGTGCGCGATGTCCTCTACTACCTGGTGTCCGCCGCGTCGCTGGAGGGCCCGATCAACCGGACCTTCGACATCGGCTGCCGGCAGGTGCTGACCTATGCGGGCATGATGAAGGAGTACGCGGCTGAAGCGGGACTGCCCTACCGCGTAGTGCTGGCCCTGCCGGTGCCGGCGCCCAAACTGGCAGGTATGTGGGTGGCCCTGACCACCCCCATCCCGCTCTCCATGGCCGTTCCCCTGGTCCAGTCCCTGCAGCATGATGCCGTGTCCAATGAGCACGACATCGACCAGTACATTCCCCAGCCCGACGGCGGCCTGACGCCCTACCGGACAGCGGTGGCCCTGGCGCTGGGCAAGGAGCGGGACGGACAGGTGGAAACCACCTGGGCCAATGCCGGCGCCGACTCCGATCCGCTGCCCAGCGACCCGGAGTGGGCCGGGCACAAGGTGTACATCGACGAACGGACGTTCCACGGCGATGTGGACCCCGCCCACGTGTGGACCATCATTGAGGGCATTGGCGGCCGGAACGGCTGGTACTCCCTGCCCCTGGCCTGGCAGGTCCGGGGGTGGCTGGACAAGCTCACCGGCGGTGCAGGCCTGCTCCGCGGCCGCCGGCACCCGCACACGCTGGCCGCAGGAGAGGTTGTGGACTGGTGGCGGGTGGAACGGATCGAACACGGCAGGCTGCTGCGGCTGCGGGCGGAGATGCGGGCGCCGGGACGGGCGTGGCTTGAGCTGTCCGTGGAGCCCGACGGCGGGGGCAGCCGCTACCGGCAGCGCGCCATTTTCTTTCCCAAGGGATTGAGCGGACGGCTCTACTGGCTGGCTGTGCTTCCCTTCCACAGCCTGATCTTCCCGGCCATGGCACGGAACATCACCACGGCGGCGCAGGAACTGGCCGATGCGGACCGCGCCCAGGTGAGACCGTAGGATGTTGGAGGCTTAATCCATTCCCCACGTCCCAGGAGGACCCATGGCGCTGAGCGCAACCACCACCCTTCCGCATTCCGTCGACAGCGTGGCCGCTGTGCTGGTGAACGAGGATTTCCAGCGCCACGTCAGCCAACTGGTGGGCGGCAGCCTGGAATCCTTCACCGTGGACGGAGACATTGCAGGCGCATTCAACGCCACCTCAGTGCGCACCCTTCCCACCACCCGCCTCCCGGAAATCGCCCGCAAATTCGTGGGCGAGCACCTCAAAGTGACCCAGGTGGAAAACTGGGAAGCGCCCGCCGCAGATGGCTCGCGCCAGAGCAACATCTCCCTGAAGATCGCAGGCGCCCCGGTGGACGTCACCGCCGTGCAGCGGCTGGTGGCCGACGCCGGCGGAACCCGGGTGGAGCTTGAGGGCGCCGTAAAGTCCTCCGTTCCGTTCCTCGGCGGCAAGATCGCCGACGCCGCGGAGCCCATGGTGGCCAAGGCACTGAACCTGCAGGCCGCACAGGCACAGGCCTGGCTGGAAAGCCACTAACCCGTGCAGCTTCCCGTCTTCGCCGCCCTGGTCCTGATCGTGGCCGGCATCTGGTCCCTGGTGGTCTGGCCGCAGTTCCTGCGCCGGGTGATGAAGGATCCCCGCGCCCGCGATGCGGCCGGAAAAGCAACAAAATTCCTGACCGTCCATGTGGTGCTGGTCAGCATCTCCATGGTGCTGGGACTCGCTACCGCTGTGATTGGCGTCCTCGGCCTGATCGGCTGACGGAAACTGACAGAAAAGCCCGGGCCTTCCTCCTGATGGATGAAGGCCCGGGCTGCTTGCGTTTCGGGCTCAGGCGGCCTGGTTGAGGGCGTCTTCGGCGGCGACCCAGGAAATCATGGCGCACTTGACCCTCGCGGCATACCGGGCCACGCCCTCGAACGCGGCGGCATCTCCCAGCAGCTCGGGATCGGCATGGACCTTGCCGCGCGAGCGGAGCACCTCCCGGAAGCTGTCGATAACCTCATGCAGTTCTGCCACGGTCATGCCCTGGGCAAGGTCGGTGAGGACGGAGGCGGAGGCCATGGAGATGGAGCAGCCCGCCCCGTCCCAGGCGACCTGCGCCACTTTGCCGTCCTGCACCGCGAGCCGAAGGGTCACTTCGTCCCCGCACACCGGGTTGAGCTGGTGCGACTGCCCGGTTGATGTGCCCTGGGGCGCTTCCGTCGCGGCGAGGCCGCTGCCATGGCGGGCCTTGGAATGGTCCAGGATGATCTGCTGGTACAGCTGGTCGAGGCTCATGGTGCTACCTTTCGTCTTCTCCGCTACGCGCGGAAGTAGGCCCGGACGCCGGCCACGGCTTCGAGGAAGCGGTCCACGTCGTCCGTGGTGTTGTAGAGGTAGGCGCTGGCCCGGGTAGTGGCCGTCAGTCCGAGCCGCCGGTGCAGGGGTTGGGCGCAGTGGTGACCCACACGGACCGCGATTCCGCGGGAGTCCAGGAACTGCCCCACGTCGTGTGCGTGGACGCCCTCGACGTCGAACGCGGCCAGGCCGATCCGCTCTTTTCCGGCGGCCGGGCCGAGGACCCTGATGCCGGGAATGCTTTCGAGTCCGGACACCATGCGCTGGCCCAGTTCGGCCTCCCATGCGTGGATGCGCTCCAGTCCGGTCTCGGTGAGGTAGTTGGCGGCGGCTGCCATGGCCACCGCTTGGGAAATCCGCTGCGTGCCGGCTTCGAAGCGTTGCGGCGCCGGAAGGTACTCGGCCCGCTCCATGGTGACCGTGGTGATCATTGATCCGCCGGTCAGGAACGGCGGCAGGATGTCCAGTAGCTCCTGCCGTCCATAGAGCACGCCGATTCCGGTGGGAGCCAGCATTTTGTGGCCGGAGAAGACTGCGAAGTCCACGCCGAGTTCCTTGACGTTCAGGGGCAGATGCGGTGCGGACTGGCAGGCGTCCAGGACCACCAGGGCTCCTGCGCTGTGGCCCAGGGCTGTCAGTTCCGTTACGGGGTTGATGATGCCAAGGACGTTTGACGCGTGCGTGAAGGCCAGGACCTTGGTGCGGGCGCCGATGATCGCCGCGGCCTGGTCCATGCGGAGGCTGCCGTCGTCTGCGATGGGGATGTACCGGAGCGTCGCCCCGGTGCGGAACGCCAGTTCCTGCCAGGGAATGAGGTTGGCGTGGTGTTCCATCTCGGTCACCACGATCTCGTCGCCCGGGTTCAGCGCCAGTTCCTTGAGCCCCCGGTCACCGCGATCCTGGGCCGCCCACAAACCGGCATTGGACAGCGCGTAGGAGAGGAGGTTCAGTCCTTCCGTGGCGTTGGATGTCCAGATGGTTTCCTCGTAGTCCGCACCAATAAAGTCGGCAATCGTCTGCCGGGCATCTTCGAAGGCCTCGGTAGCCTCGACTGCAAGATGGTGGGCTCCCCGATGAACCGCGGCGTTGCGCTGTTCGTAGAATTCCTGTTCGGCCTCGATGACGCTGGCCGGGTTCTGGGACGTGGCGCCGGAGTCGAGGTAGACCAGCGGCTGTCCGTTGACCAGTTGGTTGAGGACCGGGAAGTCGTTCCTGATGCGCAGCACCTCGGCGTTGTCAATGGCAGGTACGGCGCGTTCCAGTGTGGCTGGCGTTGATACTACGGCCAAAACGAACTCCTTGGGCTGCCAATGTCTGACATCCAATTGTCCCACACACGGCGGTGGCGGCCGCCCCGGAGGGGTAGCCGCCACCGCTGCCCCGGGCTTCAGCCGAGGGAGCAGAGGGCCGGCGACGGCTGGGGGGAGAGTCTCGGTCTCAGAAGACTCTGACGTCGCCGGCCCCGTCCATGCCCGGTCCGCGGGGACCGGAAAATTGAAAGGGCCTCAATGTGTCCGTGTGGCTGCTCTGCGGCCTCCAGCCTGCCGCTTTGCTTTGCCTCCTTAAGTAAATCCGGGAGTGCCCTCCCGTACACGAGTAGGGAGTACTCGATTCCTCCCGCCCGTACTACTAGCCCTCGGTGCTCCTACGCGCTGTAAGACCCGGGGCCGGCGGTTCAGGACGCTTCCGCTGCGGGGGCGCACGCGGAAACCAGGCGCCGGGCGCCTGGGCGGCTTGCTTTGGGAAGCGCCTACTTGGGGAGTGCCGATTCCAGTTCGTCGCGGCTGCGGACGCCGAGCTTGACGTAGGTGCGGTACAGGTGGCCTTCAACCGTCCGGACCGACACCATCAGCCGCTGCGCAATCTCCCTGTCGGTGAGGCCCTGCACGGCCAGTTCAACGATGTCCTGTTCCCGGCGGGTGAGCCGGATGGTGGGTGCCGCCGCTATGAAGCGTCCTTCACGGAAGCGCTCACCGAGTTCGTGGTCGCACTTCTCCCGCTGGGCAACCGCCTGCCGCGACCGGCGGCGTTCGCCGGCCTGCTCCAGTACGGTGCTCGCACGCGCGTAGGCCTCCCGGGCCAGGTTGGCAAAGCCTGCCTCCTCCAGCGAGGCAGCCGTCGCCATGAGAGTGTCGCCGTCGGCGTTTTCCCATGCGGTGGCCAGCGTCAGCATTGACTCAGCCCACCGGCCTTCCACTTCCCTGGCCACTGCCTGGACCATGGGAACCACCGAAGGGTCCCCAAGGTCCCAGCACATGGCCAGGACTTCCAGGAGGTTTCCGCTCCTGGCGGAGGCCTCCGTGGTGGTCATCAACGTCTGCAGGGCCGCCAGGCCCTTGCCGTCACGGGCCAGATATTCGCCGGCCGCTGCCACGTAGGCTTCTGCGGGAAGATCATGCGCAGGCCAGCCGGTATCGGCATCCTTGTGATCCTGTTCCAGGCGTTTTGCCTGCTCGGAATCTCCGAGCCGTGCCGCGGCGTAGAAGCCTAGGGCGGTGCCAAAGCGATACAGGTGCAGCGGGTCATTCAGCCTAAGCGCTTCGACGGCGGGCAGCAGGACCTGGTAGGCGCGCTCCATCCTGCCCTGCCGCAGCAGCGAGTAGCCCTGGAGCAGTTGGAGGCTGCCATTGAAGGTGGCCGCGCCCTGTGCATGGCCGGCCGCGTAGTGGTTGATTTCCCGCTCTGCCGACTCCCATTCACCCATGGCGAGGTAATCCGAGACGAGCCGTCCCAACACGAACTCCGGGAAGAAGAACAGGCTGTCTTCCAGCGGGGGCAGCTCCGAAGCAGCCAACAGGGCCGCCTCAAGTCCCTGGACCGGCCGCCCCGCTGCGGCAAGGGCATGGGCCAGGAGACCCTCGGCCAGGGCGCGGAGGGGTTCTGCCCCGAGTGCCGGCGGGCGTGTGCGCACGGCCTCCACTTCGTCACCCAGCGCCTGGACGTTCACCTCGGCCCCCAGATGAAGCAGGTGCAGGAGCTCTTCCTGCCAGCTCTTTTCGGCGTCGCTGCCGGGCACGATGTGCTTTTCGACGTCCCCGGCAACCATATCCAGGGGGTGCCCGACGCCCTGGTGCGCGGAGACCCGGAGCAACAGCACGGCGGGCCCCTGGGCGTCGTCGGCCAGCGGAAGCCAACATTCATCGAGGAGGGCAGCGGCCTGGTGGTAAGCGCCTTCGTTGTAGAAGGCGCGGGCCTGGATCGCCTGGGCAAGCGGAACCAACGCGGGCAGGTGAATCCGCGCCGCAATGGTCCGCGCGCTCTGGTTGCGGAACCTGAACAGCGCTTCTTTGGCCGCCGCCAGCATCTCCTCATCACTGACCCGGACGCCGCACTCAAGGGCCCACTCCACGGACCTCAGCCGCCCTTCCCCCTGCAGCAGGGCCGGGTCCTGGTGCGCTTTGACCTTTTCCAGCAGTTGAAGGCTGCGGGAGACCGACACGGTATTCCTGATGGCCCCGGCAAAGAGGCCGTTCCACATGGAAAGCTCGGCCGGAACGCCCGGCGCTTCGACGATCATCTGCTGGTCCAGGAGTGAGCGGACCACTGCTGCACCGCTGATGTCTTCGATGACTTTCCTGCCCACCGGGCCGGCCAGGGCAATGAGCTTCAGCGCTTCCTGTTCCTCGGGCCGTCGCCGGAGGTGGTCTTTGGCAACCACCGCTGCCAGCCGTGCCCCGTCGGAGGGCAGCGCGCCCAGGAGCATCCAGATTCCGTTGCGCTTTGCAAGGACGCCTGCCTCCGCTGAATCGTGGAGCAGGGCATCAAGGATCCGCGGATTGCCACCCGAGGCGTTCCAGATGGCGTCCACCGTTGCGCCGGGGACCGTCCCGTCGAGAGCGTGTTCCAGGACCTCCTCAACCTGTTCCCGGTTGAGGGGGCGCAGGTCCACCCGTTCGGCCAGGCCGTCGTACCAAAGCTGGTCAAGCGGCTGGGGCAGGCCCGGGCGGGGACGGGCGGCCGCCACCACCGTTGCCCAGCCGGCCGAAATCACTTCAGCCAGCACGCCGGCCGAAGCATCGTCCAGGTGGTGGGCATCGTCCACGGCAAGCAGCACTGCCGTCCCGTTGCCGGCCTTCAACTTCTCAAAGTATGACCACATCGACCGGAGCACAGCCACGGGCGAGACGGATTCCTCCGCCGTGAGTTCCCCCGTGTAAGGAGTCAGGACACCGAACGGGACGCCGGCCAGGGCCGAACTGGCATGGATGCGCAGAATGGTCATGTTCCCTGCAAGGCGGTCCGTCACCGCGTCAGTCACCGCCGACTTTCCAATGCCGGGGCCGGCCATGATGAACACAGCGTGGTGGGTTCCGGCCCCAAGCATTGCGCAGATGCGGTCCACCGGCTCACGGCGGCCGGTCAGGAGCCGGTGTGGGGACGAAGGCCTGTGGCCGTTAGACGAGTCCAGTCAGATCACCCCTTGAAGTCACGCCAAGCTTGGTGAAGACCTGGTATAGGTGGCCTTCGACGGTGCGGACGGAAACCCCCATCTCCATGGCGATGTCCCGGTTGGATGCTCCACGTCCGGCCATCCGGGCAATCTGCCGCTCCCGGCTGGTCAGGAGCGGGCTTCCGCTGCTGGGCACGATGGGGAGGTTGGCCACGGTGGCCGCCAGGATGTCAAGCCTCGCCTGTGCGGTCCTCGCCGAAAGGGCGTCCCCGTCCTGGCGGGCGAAGTCCACGGCCAACGCCATGCACCTGGCCTCGACGGCGTCGAGTTCCAACGTGGCAGCGAGTTCGCCGCCTGCCAGGAGGGACTTGGCGTCCTTCGTCCTGCTTCCGACGGCGATCAGTCGGGAGACTTCGGCCAGCGGGCCCTGCCGGTGGCCAGCAATCTCCTCGAGAAGCCGGAAGTCGGCGTCGCTCCCGTTCACGGTTGCCGCCAGCAGTGAGATGCCTGCCACCGTGTACCTTCCCGCTTCCAGGTTCCGACGGGCTGCCTGCTTCAATCCCGCGACAGCCTCCGCATCCCCCAGCCAGCGCCCGGCGACGAGGGCGCAGAAATCGACGATGCATTCCGTGACGAACCCCGAGCGGCCTGGCATCCGTTGCAGTTTGGCGAGGTGTTTGCGGGCCATGGCCGCATTGCCCGTCTGGGCGTAGGCCAACGCCGTGGCTGCATACGCTGTGCGCAGCGCGGACTGGACCGGCTGCAGCTCCAACTGGGCAGTGGCGGAAATCAAGGGCTCCAAGGCGGCCTCGCCACGGCCGGAAAAAGCGAAGGCGACGCCGGCCGCGAGTTCGGTGGCCGCGCTGCGGTACGGAAGCCGGTGCAGCTGGCCGGAGCTGAAGGGGCTGAGGAGGTCGATGCAGCGCCGCCACTGGCCGGCCATGAGCAGAACGACGTAAGCCTCCCTTGTGTAGCGCTCCCGCAGGCCCACGATGTGCGAGGCATCGGTGAGTTGACCCCCCAACTGGCGCATGAGGCCAAGGGCGTCCATTTCGCGTCCCGTCAACGCAAGGGCGCCCATCAGGATGATCGCGGCCTGGATCCGGAACGCGGTGTCAGGGTTGGCGTCAGGATCGGCCGCCTGCTCGAGCGCCGGGATCATGGCTGCAAAGTCACCGGCGTGGGCACGGTACTCGAATTCGCTCAACGCGATGCGGTTGGCAGCCACCGAAGCGGGCTCGGGCCAGGAGGAATGCCGGGCTGCCGGGTCCAGGTGTTCGCGCGCGTCCGCCAGGAGCTCCGGGACCCGGGCCGCCCGTTCCGGAATGGAGAGCATCACCCGCGCCTTCGCGGCGACCACCTGGGCGTACTCGTCGGGGTCGAGGGCCTGGAGCTCGGGCTGGGAGATGTCTTCCAGGGCGGACAGCGCCTGGACCGGCATGTCCAGCTGGAGATACGCGGCAGCTTTTTGCCGTTGCGCGGACGCCCACTGGGCGTCCGACCGCTGAAGCATGCCGGCGTAGGCCAGGGCAAAACGGGGGTCGAAGAGCTGGACTGCTGCCTGGGCGGCCGCGAGCGCCAGCGGCGGGCTCAGTTCGGCCTCGCACTCGTGGGTCCAGGCGGCGAAGGACATCAGTTCTTCCACGGTCATGAACGCCGGGTCCGGCTCCTCGCCACCAAGCAACATACTGCGGAGTTCACGACGGCGCGAAATACTCAGCCAGGTCCTGACGACGTCCCCGATGTATTTCTCCCGCAGCGACACCCAACGATATTCGGAATCGTCGATCTCCAGCAGGCCGCCGTCCTCCATGTCGGCAATGACATCCGAACCATAGATGGCGGTAAGGCTGGCCAGTTCCACCCGCCGTGCGCAGGAGAGCATCTCGATGACTTCCCGGGTTTCGGGTGTTTCCCGTGACCAGCGGGAGCGGACGATGTCATCCAGGCTCGCTGCGCCGTCCAGCACCACCTTGTCCCGCAGTGTCCAGACAGAGTCCGACAGGACCAGGTTGCCGGAGAGCTGCTGTTCTGTGACCAGGGCTTTGAGCAGCAAGGGATTCCCGCCCACCATCTGGTGGTAGGTGCTGACCAGCGAGGAAGCTACGCGGTGCCCCAGGAGGGACAGCAGGACCTGCCGCGTTTGGAGTTCGTTGAGGTTGCTCAGCCGTACTTCGGTCAGCTTCCGGTCCGTCAACAGCCAGTGGAAATCCGCCGGCAGGTCGCTGGAGTTGGGCGCGACCGCGACGATCTTTGCCGTACCGGTCAGCAGGACGTTCAGCAGCACCCCCGCACTCATGTCGTCGATGCTGGCAGACGTGTCCAGGGTAATGATGCAGGGCCTGCCCGCGGCGTCGCTGCGGATCAACGACGTGATGCCGCGAAGGATGGCCGTGGGCGACCCCATGTAAGCCTGCGGCAGCCTTGCCAACAGGAATGAAAGGCAACCGTAGGGCGTGGTGGACCCGGCAGGGCCGCTGCGCAGCTGCAGGGACCAAATGTTGGGACCGAGGTCCGCCACTGCGGCGCGGGCAAGGGAGGACTTCCCCACTCCCCTGGCTCCGGTGATGACGACGCCCAGTGAATCCTGGCTGGTCAGGGCGGTGCGGACGGCGTCGAGGTTGACGCTTCGAGCAGGCATGGACCATTGCTGGCCCTCCGGCGCCGTGGAGGGGGGCGTGGGCAGCACGTCACCGTGAGGTGTTGACCCACGTCCCCAGCTGAGTGGCTCGATTGACATGAACTTTTCCCCTACATCCTGCATTAGCGGGATGTAGCCCCATTGCTCCCCCGCATAGGAAGAAGAGTACCTCGTGCCACAGACAAGGAAACAGGGTCAAAGGGAACTTTTACGATTCCGGCGCGCGTGATCCTGACTTGGCCGGATGGAACCTCTGCTGCGCGGCGGTCAGCCCTTCCTTGAGCAGGGACTCGACGGCGTCGGCGGCATCATCGAGCAGGAAGGGCAATTCCTTCTTCTCCACAGTGCCGAAATCCCGCAGTACGTAGTCTGCGGTGTCCATCCTGCCGGGCGGCCGTCCCACACCTACGCGCACCCTCAAGTAGTCCTTGGTGCCCAGCGCCTTGGAGATGTCTCGAAGCCCGTTGTGGCCGCCTTCCCCGCCGCCGAGCTTGAGTTTGACCGTGTTGAAGGGGATGTCTATCTCGTCATGGACGGCCACCACATGGTCTGCCGGGATGCCGTAGAAGCCGGCGAGGGAAGAAACCGGGCCGCCCGAGACGTTCATGTAGCTCATCGGTTTGGCCAGGACCACCCGGGGGCCGCCGATGCCCAGCCGGCCCTCCAGGACCTGGGCGCGGGCTTTGTGCGTCTTGAATCCCGCCCCGATCCGGCCGGCAAGTTCATCGAGCACCATCTGGCCCACGTTGTGCCTGTTGCCTTGGTACTGGGTGCCGGGGTTGCCGAGGCCAACGATCAGCCAGGTGTCTGTCATGGAATCAATCCTATTGATGCGGTGTGGGTGGACCGGAAACTGCGGGGAGGGACACCGCAGGCGGAAACGAACAGTGGCCGGACCCATGCGGGTCCGGCCACTGCGCAAACTGCGGAATGGTTACTCGGCTGCGGCTTCTTCGGCTGCAGGAGCTTCCCCTGCTCCGGCCTCGGCGGGAGCTTCGGTTTCTGCTTCCTCGGCGATTTCGACGGCCTCGGAGATGTTCACCACGAGCGCTTCGGCGTCGGTCAGGAGGACCGTCCCCTTGGGCAGCACCAGGTCGGAGCCGTGGATGTGCTCGCCGGCAGCGCGGCCTTCGATGTTGACGACGACGGACTCGGGGAGGTGCGTGGCCTCCGCTTCGAGGGACACAACGGTCAGTTCCAGGTTGTGCACGGTGCCGGGTGCGGTTTCGCCCTCGACGTGGACAGGAACGTCAACCGTGACCTTCTCGCCCTGGCGGACGGTCAGGAGGTCGATGTGCTCGATGATCTGCTTTACGGGATCGCGCTGAACATCCTTGACCAGGGCCAGGTGGCCTTCGCCGTTGATGTCCAGGGACAGCAGGGCGTTGGGGGTGCGGACGGCCAGGGTGGTGGCCTTTGCCGGCAGGGTCACATGGATGGGCTCTGCACCGTGGCCGTAGATGACGGCAGGGATCTGGTGGTTCGCACGGGCGCGGCGGGCGTAGCCCTTGCCGAATTCGGTGCGCAGTTCTGCTGCGAGCTTCTGCTCAGACATGGATATCTCCTTGAAGACTAAACGGTGTTCAGCAAGGGCGGAGGTCTGATGTGACCTTCAACGCCGGGCGGCCGGAAGGCGGCCCTTCAAGAAGGCGGTCCCCACGGGGACCAGCAGACCCAGTCGATAACGGAGGCTATGCCCTCCCTCGCCAAGGTATCGGGAAACAGCCTACCAGTCGCGGGCGGTTTCCCTAAATTCCCACCGGCTGCCTGAGCTCGCAAGCTCACTCAGGGAACCCTGCCGGCGTGGGCCCAGGGCGGGCATGGGTGGTTGAGGCCGTCGAAACCCAAGGGCTGGTTTCTAAAGCCTCAACCACCGGCGGCGGCTAGGCCTTGCCGTCGAACAGGCTGGTGACCGATCCGTCGTCGAACACTTCGCGGATGGCCCTGGCGATCAGCGGCGCGATGGAAAGCACCGTCAGCTGCGGGAAGCGCTGGGACGAATTCAGCGGAAGGGTGTTGGTTACCACAACTTCACGCGCGCCGGACTCGGACAGGCGGCGGGCGGCCGGGTCGGAGAACACGGCGTGCGTGGCGGCAATGATGACGTCCTTGGCCCCGGCGTTCTTCAGGACCGTGACGGCGCCGGAGATGGTTCCGCCCGTGTCGATCATGTCATCGATCAGGACACAGGTGCGGCCCTCGATCTGGCCCACCACTGTCTTGGAGACGGCCTGGTTGGGAACGGTCAGGTCGCGGCTCTTGTGGACGAAGGCCAGGGGCGCGCCGCCGAGGCGTTCGGCCCACTGCTCGGCAACGCGGACGCGGCCGGTGTCCGGGGAGACGACGGTGATGTTGTCCGCCGCGACGCGGGTGCGGATGTAGTCGGCGAGCAGCGGGATGGCCATCAGGTGGTCAACCGGGCCGTCGAAGAAGCCCTGGATCTGCGAGGTGTGCAGGTCCACGCTCATGATGCGGTCCGCGCCGGCGGTCTTGTAGAGGTCCGCCACCAGGCGGGCGGAAATGGGCTCGCGGCCGCGGCCCTTCTTGTCCTGCCGGGCGTAGGGGTAGAAGGGCGACACCACGGTGATGCGCTTTGCTGAGGCCCGCTTCAGCGAATCGATCATGATCAGCTGTTCCATGAGGTGGTTGTTCAGCGGTGCCGGGTGCGCCTGGATCACGAAGGCGTCCGTGCCGCGGACGCTCTCGCCGGCGCGGACGTAGATCTCGCCGTTCGCGAAGTCGTAGGCGTCAA
Organism: Pseudarthrobacter sp. NPDC080039; assembly: GCF_040702335.1. Taxonomy (NCBI): domain Bacteria; kingdom Bacillati; phylum Actinomycetota; class Actinomycetes; order Micrococcales; family Micrococcaceae; genus Pseudarthrobacter; species Pseudarthrobacter sp. NPDC080039. Next base: position 99,942 of record NZ_JBFBKY010000002.1, read on the forward strand.
CGGGAAGGAGGTCGGTGCCCAGTTCCTTTGCGATTTCCCGGGCCAGCTCCGGATGGGCCCGCCCGGTGGCGAGCACCAGCTTCTTTTCGCCGTGCGCCGTAATTTCGCTCATTGTTACTTGCCCTCTTCTGTAGATGCCGGGGTACTTGAGGAGTCATTGGTGGCCGCCTGGGCCAGTTCAGCGGAGCGGGTTCCCGGACGGTGCGCGGGCACCCATCCTTCGACGTTGCGCTGGGCAGCGACGCTCAGGGCCAGCCCTCCGGCCGGTACGTCTTTGCGGATCACCGCGCCGGCGCCACTGTAGGCGCCGTCCCCCACGGTGACGGGGGCAACAAAGACAGTGTTGGAGCCTGTACGGACGCCCGAGCCGATCACCGTGCGGTGCTTCTTCTCGCCGTCGTAATTGGCCGTGATGTTGCCACAGCCAATGTTGGTGTCCTCGCCGATTTCGGCGTCCCCTGCGTAGCCCAGGTGGGACAGCTTGGAGCCGCGGCCGATGGTGACGTTCTTGGTTTCGTAGAACGCGCCGATCTTGCCCTTTTCACCCAGCACGGTGCCGGGGCGAAGGTAGGTGAAGGGACCGACGGCGGCACGCGGGCCGATGACCGAACCGGAGCCGTGGGTGCGGACCACCGTGGCGCCCTCGCCGACCTTGACGTCGGTCAGGGTGGTGTCGGGGCCCACGACGGCGTCCCTCGCCACCGTGGTGGCGCCGTGCAGTTGGGTGTTGGGCAGCAGGCGGACGTCCTCGTCCAGGGTAACCGAGGAGTCAATCCACGTGGTGGAGGGGTCGACGACAGTGACGCCGGCACGCATCCAGGCTTCCACGGTGCGGCGGTTCAGTTCCGCGCCGAGGGCGGCGAGCTGGACTCGGTCGTTGGCGCCCTCCACCTGCCAGCGGTCGGCGGTGACGACGGCGGCAACCCGCCCGCCCGCCTCCCGCGCCAGTCCCAGGACGTCGGTCAGGTATTTTTCGCCCTGCGCGTTGTCGGTGGTGACCTTGGCCAGGGCGTCGCGGAGCACGGCGGCGTCGAAGGCGTAAATTCCGGAGTTGACTTCCCGGATCAGCTTTTCGGCGTCAGTGGCATCCTTGTGTTCGCGGATTCCGGTGACGGAGCCGTCCCCGCCACGGAGGATGCGGCCGTAGCCGGCGGCGTCATCGAGGACTGCCGTGAGGACCGTGACGGCGTTGCCATCGCGTTCGTGGGTGGCAACCAGTTCGGTCAGCAGGTCACCCGACAGCAGGGGCACATCGCCGTAGGTAACCACTACGGTTCCTGCCAGGTCCTGGTCGGCATGCAGCGCCTCAAGCGCAGCTTCGACGGCGCGGCCGGTGCCGGGGACGTCGTCCTGGTCAACGATGACGGCCTGCGGGTCCAGGGCAGCAACGTGGCTTTCCACCAGGTCCCGTTCGTGGCGGACCACAATGGCCAGCCGCTGCGGGTTGATGCTGCGGGCCGCCCGGAGGGCGTGGCCCACCATGGACAGGCCGCCGATTTCGTGGAGGATCTTGGGGGTACGCGATTTCATCCGGGTACCGGCGCCTGCTGCCAGAACGATTACAGCGGCCGGGCCGGTATTCTCGGGGATCACGTACGGGCTCTCCTTGCTTGGTTGTGCTGGCGCTTCGCGGTGTTCTGCGGGCCAGGCCGCTGCGCACCGGGTGCCATCCTCATGATCGCTCCTTGCCCAGCAGTTCCGCCCATAGGATTCGAACCTATACTCCACGGCTCCAAAGGCCGGGGTGCTGCCGTTACACCAGAGCGGACCGTGCCGGAAGACTCAAGGCCCGGGCACAAGTCCCTATTTTGCCACGGGTTCAGGCCGCCGCGCGACACGGCGGGTCCGGCCGTGGCGTTCCTCCGGGAATCCCGCCGCCTGCAGTGGGGCATGATGGGAAGGTGAGCAACAACCTTCCGCGGATGCGGATGACTGGCCTGCAGCGCAGAAGCCAGCTGATCGACGTCGGCCGCGGGCTTTTCGCCGCACGGGGGCTGGACGGGACCACCATTGAGGAAATCGCGGCCTGCGCCGGAGTGTCCAAGCCGGTCATCTACGAGCATTTCGGTTCCAAGGAAGGGCTGTACACCGAAGTGGTGGACTGCGAGTTCCACATCCTCCTGGACGCGATCAACGCAGCCCTCACCGAGGAAGCCAAGCCCCGCGTCCTCGTCGAGCGCGCAGCACTCGCCCTGCTCACCTACATCGAGGAGCGCACCGAGGGTTTCCGCATCCTGATGCGGGACGCTCCCCCCTCCCAGCCGGAAGGCGCCTTCTCCACCCTGCTCTCCCACGTCACCGCACGCGTGGAGCACATCCTCTCCGACGAATTCTCCCGCCGCGGCTTCAGCGGCGAGGACGGTGCCATGTACGCCCAGATGCTCGTCGGCATGGTGGCCATGACCGGCCAGTGGTGGCAGGACAGCCGCCAGCCCGACAAACACACCGTAGCCGCGCACCTGGTCAACCTCGCCTGGAACGGCCTGACCGGCCTCAAAAGGGACCCTGGGCTGCAGTCTGAACTGTGAGCCCAGGCCGCCTTCGTCCTGGTCGCCTACACGGCGCAGGGGCCCTTCGCCGTCGCTTAGACACAGCGCATAGGTGACGTTCCGGTCGCTGGGCGACCTCCACGCCACGATGCGCCGCGATGCGCGACTACACGAAGGCCCCCAGCTCCGCTCTTGCCCGCGTCGCCTTTGTCAGTCGCCCAGGAGTTCTGAGGACTCCAGCCACTCCATTTCCAGGGCGTCCTTTTCGTCCGTGAGGTCCTTGAGCTGCTTGTTTTGGTCGGCGAGCTTGTCGAAGTCGCCGGCCTCGGTGGTCCTCACCATGGCGTCGTGGAGTTTCTTTTCCTCCTGATCGAGCTTCTTGAGCTGCCGCTCGATCCGGTTGAGGGCTTTGCGGGCCTCGCGCTTCTCGGCTTCGGTGGCACCGTTTGCCGTCGCCGCCGTTGTTTGGCCGCCGGCGCTGGTCACAGGGTTTCCGCCGCCGGTAACGGTGGAGCCGGCCAGGGCCGCTTCGCGCAGTTCAAGGTACTGGTCCACGCCGCCGGGCAGGCCACGGAGCTTCCCGTCGCCAAGGAGTGCCATCTGGTGGTCCGTCACGCGTTCCAGCAGGTAGCGGTCGTGGCTGACCACCACAAGGGTTCCGGGCCAGCCGTCCAGCACGTCCTCGACGGCGGCCAGTGTGTCGGTGTCGAGGTCGTTGGTGGGTTCGTCGAGCATCAGCACGTTGGGTTCACCCACCAGCAGGCGGAGCAGCTGCAGGCGGCGCCGCTCGCCGCCGGACAGGTCGCGCACCGGCGTCCACTGCTTCTGGTTGGTGAACCCGAGCTGCTCCACCAGCTGGCCAGCCGTGAATTCCTTGCCGCCAACATTGAAGGAGCGCTTTTCCCGTTCGATGACCTCGATCACTCGCAGGTCCGCGACGTCGTCGAGTTCCTTGACCTCCTGCGTGAGGACGGCGGTGACCACGGTCTTTCCGCGCTTCAGCCTTCCGGCGTCGGGGGTGATCTCGCCGTTGAGCAGCTTCAGGAGGGTGGTCTTGCCGGCACCGTTGACACCCACCAGGCCCAGGCGCTCCCCCGGGGCCAGGCGGAGGGTGATGTTGTCGAAGAGCTTCCTGCCGTCGTCGCCGCCCTGGAAGTTGAGAGAGACATTTTCCAGGTCCAGGACGTCCTTGCCCTGGCGGGCGGTGGCCATTTTGCTCAGCGCCATGGAGTCGCGCGGAGCGGGAACGTCGGCGATCAAAGCGTTGGCCGCCTCGATGCGGAATTTCGGCTTGGCAGTGCGGGCGGGTGCGCCCCGGCGCAGCCAGGCCAGTTCCTTCTTGACCAGTTGCTGGCGCTTGCCTTCCACCACGGAGGCCATTCGGTCACGCTCGGCCCGGGCCAGCACGTACGCGGCGTAGCCGCCTTCGAACGGGTCCACGATCCCGTCGTGGACTTCCCACGTCTTGGTGCAGACTTCGTCAAGGAACCAGCGGTCGTGGGTGACCACCAGGAAGGCGCCCTGGTTGGCCCGCCAGCGAGTTTTGAGGTGCCGGGCCAGCCACGCCACGCCTTCGACGTCCAGGTGGTTGGTGGGCTCGTCCAGCATGATGACGTCGTGGTCCTCGATGAGCAGCTTGGCCAGCGCCACCCGCCGCTTCTGCCCACCGGAGAGCGAGTGGACGTTGGCGTGCCAGTCGACGTCGGACACCAGGCCGCCCATGATCTCCCGGATCCGGGGGTTCCGTGCCCATTCGTAATCGGCCTGGTCCCCCACGATCGCGGCACCCACCGTCAGGTCGCCGTCGAGCACGTCGCTCTGGTCCAGGTATCCCACGTTGACATCGCCGCGTTTGGTGACGCGTCCGGAATCCGGAGTGGAGCGCAGCGCCAGCAGGCGCATCAGGGTGGACTTGCCGTCGCCGTTGCGGCCCACCATGCCAATGCGGTCCCCCTCCTCCAGGCCCAGGGTGATGCCGTCCAGGACGGTGCGGGTCGCGTAGGAAACCGTGAGGTTCTCGCCGCCGAGAAGGTGTGCCAAAGGGAACTGCTTTCTGCTGCCGGATTGGAAGTACTAAAGGAGGGTGTCGGAGATGATGCGCGCCCCCGGGACCGGGCCGTGGACCGGGAGGGCTGTCAGGCCATGGCGCCGAAGGTCCTCAGCCAGCGCCTCCGCCGCAACGGAATCATCGGCCAGCAAAGCCACAGTGGGGCCGGAGCCGGAAACCAGCCCGGCGATGGCGCCGTGGGACTCGCCGATTCCCAGCGTATCGCGCAGTGACGGGGACAGTTCAATGGACGCCCGCTGCAGGTCGTTGACCAGGACCCGGCCCAGAGATTCGGCATCGCCGCCGCGCAGCGCCGCCAAAATCTGCGGATCAACGCCGCTGGGTTCTGTGGCGTCGACCCCCTCGGCCCCGCGCAACCGGTCAAGTGTCCGGTACACCTCGGGCGTGGACAGGCCATAGTCGGCCACCACCAGGACCCAGTGGGTCTGCGCCTTCGCCAGTGCCGGCGACAATTTGTCGCCCAGGCCAAGACCGACGGCGGTGCCACCCAGGAGCGAGAAGGGGACGTCGGCGCCCAGTTCGGCTGCAAGATGCGCCAGTTCCTCGCGGGACAGTCCGCTGTTCCAAAGGGCATCGCAGGCCAGGAGCGTGGCAGCGGCATCTGCCGATCCCCCGCCCATTCCACCGGCCACCGGGACGCGCTTGGTGATTTCCAGGTGCACGCCCGTGGCATGCTCGGACACATCGGCCATGATGGCGGCCGCCTTGTAGGCCAGGTTGCTGCTGTCCAGGGGAATGTCGACGTCGTCCAGGTCCAGGGTGCTCTCCGGACTGAGGCTGATGGTGATGCCCGGGGTCGCGGTACTGGTGGCCGCCACTTCCTCGTAGAGGGACACGGCAAGGTACACGCTGGCGACTGAGTGGTACCCGTCCGGGCGGAGCGGACCCACGGCCAGGGACACGTTGACCTTTCCAGGCGCCTTGACCCGCACTGTCCTGGCGGCGAACCGCCCTGCGGCGCTCACGGGCGGTTTTCCCTGGCTTCGGCGATCCTGGCGAAGGCGGCGATGTCGATGACCTCGCCACGCGCCGTGGGGTCCACACCTGCTGCGAGCAGGCAGCGTTCCGCTTCCGGGGCTCCGCCGGCCCAGCCGGCCAGCGCGGCACGAAGTGTTTTCCGGCGCTGGGCGAACGCAGCGTCCACCACGGCGAACACCTGTTCGCGTGTAGCGGTGGTGGCCGGAGGTTCGCGCCGGGTGAAGGACACCAGCCCGGAGTGGATTTTGGGTGCGGGCCAGAAGACGTTCATACCGATGACACCGGCCTTGCGCATCTGGCTGTACCAGGCGGCCTTGACGGACGGTACGCCATAGGTCTTGGAGCCGGGACCGGCCGCCAGCCGGTCCGCGACCTCATCCTGCACCATCACCAGCCCGTGCTGCAGGCTGGGGAAGTGCTGCAGGAGGTGCAGCACGACGGGGACCGCCACGTTGTAGGGCAGGTTGGCCACCAGCGCGGTGGGTTCCACCGGCAGTTCGGTCACCTTCATGGCGTCGGCCTGGACCAGGTGGAAGGATCCTGCCGCGGAGGGCCGCCATTCCTTCACCGTCTCCGGCAACCTTGCGGCAAGGACGGGATCGATCTCGACGGCGACAACCGCCGCGGCCGCATCCAGCAGGCCCAGGGTGAGCGACCCAAGCCCCGGCCCCACTTCGAGCACCGTCTCTTCGGGTCCCACCCCTGCGGCGGCTACAATCCGGCGGATGGTGTTTCCATCGATGACGAAGTTCTGGCCCAGGGTCTTGGTGGGCCTGACCCCGATTTCCTCTGCCATCCGGCGTATGTCGGAGGCACCGAACAACGGTGCGGGCGCGGCGGGAGTCGGTTCAGTCACCTAGGTATCCTATCCCGCGCCGCGGATTGGCCCTGCCGGGTTAACGGCAGTGGCCGGGCCCGGAGTACCCGGCCCGGCCACGATGTTTCCTGCAGTCAGGAACTGTAAATCAGCTGCTGGCAGCCCAACCGCAGCCCCAGGGCGACAGGCCGCGCTGCGCGTATACGCGGTTGGCGATGTCGATCTGCTGCGCTTTGGTGGCCAGGCTCGCATTGGGGGCATAGGCGCCGCCGCCGGCGCCAATCCAGGTGCGGACGTCGAACTGGAGGCCGCCGTAGTAGCCGTTGCCGCTGTTGATGCTCCAGTTGCCGCTGGACTCACACTGGGCAATCTTGTCCCACATGGCCTCGTTCATCATGGCCGGTGCGGCTGCGCCGGTGTTGGCGCCCGCGGCGGGGGCCGGGGCGGCCTGGGCTACCGGCTTGTCCTTTGTACCCACGGTGACCTGTTCGTTTACAGGCTGGACTGCGACGTTCTCCGACACGAGCGTGCGGGAGGCTTCCCGTCCGTCCACGAGGACCAGCTTGAAGGTGCGCTCCAGCTTTCCGGCCACGCCGGCCTGGGTCACTTGCTTCTCACCCTTCAGCATGTCCGCGCTCTCGGCGGTGACAGTCTGGAACGGCACGTCCTCGCTCGTAGTTGTGGTCTGGCCGGTGTCCACGCGGGAGACCTTGATGACCATGTTGTTCACCACATTGGCGTTGGCAGGCTGGGAGGTACGGTCATTGGCACCGAGGGTCACACCGGAGTCCTCCAGGACCTTGCCGACAGTGGGGGCGGTGGTGGTGGTGGTGTTCACCTTGCCGTCGGCCACGATACTGACGGTCTTGGGGGTGGAGATGGAGACATAGGAGCCGGCCAGCGAGAGGGTGGCGTCCTTGGGCGCCGAAACCTCGGATGCACTGGCAACGCCAAGCTCGGTCACCAGGTCTTCAACGTCCTGGGCCGTAGTGTTCACGGTCTTCTCGGCACCGTCCAGGCTGACCTTGACTTCCTTTGCCTGGTTGATGTTGATGACCGTGCCGTTCTGCACGGTTGCATCAACCGAAGGCGAAACGCGATCGCCGGGCTTCAGTTCCAGGTTGGCGCTCCTGACCACCTGGGCGACTGTTCCACCAAAGGACTGCACGGACGACGTCTTGCCGTCCACGTTGAGCGTGATTGTTTTGTTATTGCCCACGAAGGCTACGAGGCCTGCGACCAGGCCGCAAAGCACCAGCAGCTGGGCGCCAACCTTTAGAAAGCTGAACTTGCCGTCCGATGTGAAGAACTTGATCACGATTGCCCGTAACTCTCGGTCCATCCGGGCACGGGGAAACGCGCAGAAAAATGCCCGGAACAGACCTGGAAAGGACAGTCCGGGCAACGATGCGCCGCCACACTCCTGGCAGTGGCAAGGCTGTCTGGAGTCCAGGCCGGGCCGGCTGCGCAAGGAGTGAAATTACCCGATGGCCTTCCCCGACCCCGGCTAATAGTTTCCCACTGTAACCGTAGCGTTATAAAGCGACCAACATTTTTGCATACCAGATATGCATTTACCGGGAGGATGAGGTCCGCGGATCAGGCCCAGGATCCGTATGCCCGTCCGGTATTTTCACTGATGGCGGCGCACAGGCCGGAGAGGTCTGAGCCTGTCAATTCTGCCATGGCCCGCACGGTGTACGGGACCATGTAACTGGCATTGGGACGCCCCCGGTGCGGGTGCGGGGTGAGGAACGGGGCATCGGTTTCCACCATGATGAGATCCCGCTCTGCCACTGCGAGCGCGGCGCGCAGGTTTGCGGCATTCCTGAAGGTCAGTGTGCCGGCAAATGACATCCACCAGCCATGTTGGTTGCAGGTCCGGGCCAGTTCCTCGTCACCGGAGAAGCAGTGGAAGACCACCCTTTCCGGCGCCCCTTCCTCATTCAGCACGCGCACAACATCGGCGTGCGCGTCGCGGTCGTGGATCTGGAGCGTGAGGTCCAGCCGCTTGGCAATATCAATGTGCCGGCGGAACGAGTATTCCTGGTGGCGCAGCCCCTCACCTTCCGTGCGGAAGAAGTCCAGGCCCGTTTCGCCGATGGCCCGGATCCGGGGATGCGCGGCCAGGTGTTCGATCTCGGCGAGCGCGGCTTCGAGTTCATCGCGGGCAGCATAGTGCGGAGCGTCGTTGGGATGCAGGGCTACAGCTCCCAGGAGCCGTGGGTCCTGGTCCACCGCGGCCACCGTGAACCGTGAGGATTCAAGGTCGCAACCCACCTGCACGGCCCCCTGGACGCCCACTGCCTCTGCTGCGTCGAGGGCGGCCTTGATCCCCACAGGCCCCTCCCCTTCCGGAAAGTCCAGATGGGTGTGGTTGTCCATGACCGGAACGGGCAGGGGTTGCGGCGCAGGCGGGAAATTCCTCCGGCGGACGGCTTCCGGCCCGGTGGCCCCGTCAGCGGCAGGCGCCCTGTAGGCGGCAGGGATCGACGAATCGCACATGTGCCCAGCCTATCGGCCGCGGGCCTCCCCAAATTTGCCGGAACTCTCTGTCAGGCATGGCAGTTGTGTTAGTAGTCTGGAACGAGTACACGCGCACGCCCACCGTGGGGCGTAGGCAGGCTCGCTGTCCCGTCCACGTGAACCCGGGCTGAAAGGTTGCCGATGGAACCCCACCGACGCACTGCCACCAATGGAAGCGCGCCAAACCTCAACCTGGCCGGCGTCTCCGATCCCGTCAGCCACCTGAACGGACACCGTCCGGTGGCCATGGACCCAGGGGCTTTCCACGCGGCGGCACAGCGCATCCTCACCACCGTAAACACCGTCATCGACGGCAAGTCCGACGCCGCCAAGCTGGCGCTCACTGTCCTCCTCGCCCAGGGCCACCTGTTGGTTGAGGACGTGCCCGGCGTCGGGAAAACCCTGTTGGCGAAAACCCTTGCCCGGACCATTGACTGCACCGTCAACCGCATCCAGTTCACCCCGGATCTCCTGCCCTCCGACGTCACTGGCGTGTCGATCTACAACCAGGCCTCCAGGCTCTTTGAATTTCGTCCGGGCGCGGTGTTCGCAAACATCGTCATTGGCGACGAGATCAACCGTGCTTCGGCCAAGACGCAGTCTGCCCTCCTGGAATGCATGGAGGAACACCAGGTCACGGTGGACGGCAGCACCTACAGGCTCGATGAACCATTCATGGTGGTGGCCACGCAGAACCCCATCGAAATGGAAGGGACGTATCCCTTGCCCGAGGCCCAGAGGGACCGCTTCATGGCCCGGATTTCGATGGGATACCCGGACATGGATGCAGAAATCGAAATGCTGGAAACCCACCAGGCCGTCTCCCCGCTGGCCAATGTCTCCCCCGTTGTCACGGCCGCCGATGTCGCCGCCATGACCGCCACTGTGCAGAAAGTCTTTGTCTCCGGGCCCGTCAAGGAATACACGGTCTCGGTAGGCAGGGCTACCCGGGAAAGTCCCATGCTGCGCCTGGGCGCCAGCCCCCGCTCCATGCTCCAGCTGCTGCGCGCTGCCAAGGCCACTGCTGCCCTGGACGGACGCGACTTCGTCCTGCCGGACGACGTGGCGGACGTGGCCCAGGCGGTCCTGGCGCACCGCATCATCCTGGACCGCAAGGCCGCGGGTGCAGGTGAAACCCCGCACAGCGTCCTGCGGAACATCCTGTCCCGGCTGCCCGTGCCCCAGGCCCAGGCCGGCCGGGCTGCTGCCGGTACAGTCGGCAGGAACCGCTAGGCAGGCACCATGGGCCTGCTGGACAAGCTTCCTCGCCACCTGTTCACCAGGCGCGGCTGGGGCATGCTTGCTTCCGGTGCCTTCACCCTTGCTGCGGCCCAGGTGATGGGACGCCGGGACCTCCTGACCCTGGCCCTGCTGCTGCTCGTACTTCCCCTCATCTCCCTTGCCGGCGTCCGCCTGGCCAAGCCCCGGTTCCGGGTCTACCGCGAGTTCAATCCTTCCCCCGTGGAAACCTCGGCCCCTGCCGCCGTGCATCTTGCAGTAGCCAGAACGGACCCTGGGAGCGGCCGGGTGGCCATGGAGGAACGGCTGCCCCCGCAGTTCGGGCACGCACCGGCATTCCGGTTTCCGTCCCGGTCCGCCTCCGGCGGAGTCAGCCGCTACGAGTACCGCCTCAGTTCCAGGCACCGGGGCCAGTTCAGGATCGGGCCCGTGACCGCCGAGTTCACCGACCCCTTCGGGCTGTCGCTGCACCGCCAGGCAATCGACGACGGCGACGTCCTCACGGTGACGCCTGCCGCCGTCGTCCTGCCTGCCACCGGACTGGCCGGAGCGCGCGGCTATGACGGTGTCACCGCCACGCGGGTGCGGGCAAACCCGAGTGATGACGACGTCATGACCCGCGAATACCGCCACGGCGATCCCATGCGGAGGGTGCACTGGGCCGCCACGGCCAGGCACGGGGCACTGATGGTGCGGCAGGAGGAATCCGTCACCACGCCCGAAGCAACCATCCTCCTCGACCACCGCCCGGGTGCCTTTGGCGGCCCCGGAGCGGCAACGGACTGGAAGCGGGGCCAGGACGGCCACCCAATGGCCACCAGCGAAACCTTCGAATGGTGCGTTGTTGCCGCAATGTCCATCAGCGCTCACCTTGCTGAGCGCAATTACAGCCTGCGCCTGCTGGATACCGGAGGGGATCCGGCATTCCTGCACTCTCCTTCTTCGCCGGAACCGGCAACTGAAGCGTACGCCGGGACGTCCGGCCTGCAGTCCATCGCAGAAAGCCTCGCCGCAATCCAGCTGTCCGGAAGCCCGCATCCGCGCCGGGACGGTGCGCGCCGGAACGCAGCCGGCCGAGCGTCCCAGTCCCACGGAGCCACGGCCCTCCGCATTCCACCAGACACCACCCATGAGCCACCGGCATTCGATGACCGTCTGATGGACAAACTGTCCGCGCACCGGATGCGGGGGCCTGTGATAGCAGTCCTGGGCCGCATTACCGCTGAGGAAGCCGTGGCCCTGGCACCGGCTGCCGCGTACGGCACCAACGCGTTCGCCATCGTGGCCGTGGAGCGGCCGGCTGAGGCCCGGAGCGTCCTGGAAGTGCTGCGCCAAGGCGGCTGGCAGGCCGTGGCCGTTGATCCAAAAACGCAGCTTGCCGGGGCCTGGGCCCAGTTCGACCAGGATCCCGCCCTGCCGTCGGCTCCGGCGTCAGAGGTCCGGCGGGGAGCGGGGTTGACCAGATGACCGTGGCACCGGCCCGGCCAACAGGCGGGGAGCAAAAGGCGGCACGCCAACCAGACCGGCCGGACCGGACGCGCGCGGGCGCCTACCCCTGGGCCATGGCGGCAGCCATCATGGTGGCTGTCTCCGGGGCGGCACTGTCCCTCAACGGCGTCCTGCGCGGCTGGAACTGGTATTGGCCGGGCCTCACCACGGTCCTGGTGGTGGGGTTCACCCTCGCCGCGCTGCGTTCGCTCCGCGCCCAGCCCCTGCTGGTCACTGCCGGAGGATTCATCGCGCTGGGTGCCGTGCTGACGCTGACCTTTTTCCGCAGTTCCAGCTTCCTCTGGGTCGTTCCCACCACCGCCACCCTCCAGGACCTGAACCGGCTTATCGGGCGGGCCAGCGAAACGGTCCTTGGCGAGACAGCCCCCGTGGCGCCCAATGCCGGGATCGTGCTGGTCTCCTGCGCCGTGCTCGGCCTGGCCGTCATCCTCGTTGACGCGCTGGCCGTACCCCTGGGCATGCCGGCCGCCTCCGGAATGGGCCTGCTGGCTTTGCTGGTGGTTCCCGCCATGATTAAGCCTCAAAGCGTGGGTGCGTGGAGTTTCCTTGCCACCGCAGCGGGCTACCTGCTGATCCTGGCCTGCAGCCAGTGGTTTGCTCCGGACGGCAGGGTGGAGCCCGGGCCGGCCCGGAGTCCGGGGGTGGTGCGGCGCGCAGCGCTGACCGGAGCCGTGGCCCTGGCTGCAACCTTGGTGCTGCCACTGGCCATCCCCGGCTTCGACAGCGGTACCTTTCCACAAGGGTCCCGGCTCAATCCGTGGGGCGCCTCCAACAGCCTCAATCCGATGATCACACTGGGTAACAGCCTTCGCGCTCCTGACGGCAGCGGCAGGATCACCTATGCCACCAACTCCGGGACACCGCTCTACCTGCGCTCGGTGACCGTGGACAACTTCGACGGCGATTCCTGGGGACCGGATGACCGCTCCGCCTCCCGGGTACCCCTGGACGGCCGGATCGACCCCGGCTATGCAATCCTGGCGGACGAGCAGGTCCGGCTGGTCACCGCCATCGACGCCGGATCCTTCAACAGCCCCTACCTGCCAGTACCCTACGCCCCCGAAACCATCAGCGGGCTCGGCGGCCAGTGGACGTGGGACCCGGCCACCCTGAGCATCAAGGGGACGGACACCACCACGCGAAGGCAGGAGTACCTGGTCACGTCCGCACTACCCAAACTTTCCGCAGCACTGCTAGCGCAGTCCTCGGGACAGGTGCGGGACGTTCCGGACGTCTTCACCCGGATACCGGCCAACGTTCCGGAGATCGTCAAAACCACGGCCCGGACCGTCGCGGCAGCCGCGGGAGCGCCGTACCAGAAGGCCATGGCCATCCAGAAGTACCTGCGATCGTCTGAGTTCACGTATTCGCTGCAGTCGCCCGTGCAGGGCGGTTACGACGGCAACGGCCTCTCCGTCCTGGCGGACTTCCTGCAACAGAAGAGCGGTTACTGCATCCATTTCGCCTCCGCCATGGCGGTAATGGCCAGGCTGGAAGGCATTCCAAGCAGGATTGCCGTGGGCTATGCACCCGGCAGGCTGACCGGTGCAACGGTCACGGTGGCCGGCCAGGGGGCCCTTCCGGAGTACGAAGCCGATGCGCGCGACGCCCACGCCTGGCCGGAGCTCTACTTCCAGGGCCTGGGATGGGTACCGTTCGAACCGACGCCGTCCCGGGGAGTGGTACCGGACTACGCCGTTGACGGGCCGGCGCCATCGGTCCCGGATACCCTGGGGAACAATGACGGGCTCGTTCCCGACGCCGCCCCCGTACCCACCACCCCGCCCAGTGCCACCGCCCAGGCCGCACCCGGCGCCGGAAGCAGCAGCACCGGCGGCACGGAGCTCATGCCGTGGCTCCTCGGCGGTGGCGCTGTGGCAGGCCTTGCCCTCCTGGCCGCCGCCCCGCACCTGGTCCGCGCCGGGACACGCTCGCGGCGGCTGCATCCCAAGCGGGCGGACCGTGCCGTTCCGCTGGCATGGAACGAGGTCATGGACCTCGGCACCGATTACGGCCTTCCTGCGGAGCGAAGCGAAACACCGCGGGCTTATTCGGCGCGGTTCCGGGAAGCACTGCTGGGTGAGCCCGGGGGCATGGACCGGGACGCGCATGCCGCCATGGCCACCCTGACCTCCGCCATTGAGCGTTACCGTTACGGCCGCCCCGATCAGGGCGGTTCTCCTGACAGCGGCCTTGTGGCCGGTACTGCAGCAGAGGAGATTGCCGCCGTCGCAGCGTCCCTGCGGGCGAACGCCACGCTGCCCAGCCGATTGGGCGCGGCATGGCTGCCGCGGTCAGTTACCAGACGCCTGGGTCAGCTTGCCGGGACTCCGTTCAGTGCGGCCAACAGGGCGTTCGGGGCCGCAGCTGCTGCCACGGCCCGCCTGTGGCACGGAAGCAGGGGCCGTGCGCACGACGCCGGGCGCAGGGCAGGCGGAGGCTGAATCGAAAGTGCCGGCCGGGTTAGCCCGGCCGGCACTTGTTTGTTTAAGGCGGCGGGCCGCCTGGTACTAGCCCGCGTAGGGGTCGGCGATGCCGATGTACTGGGTGTAGAGGTATTCCTCGATGCCCTCCAGGCCACCTTCGCGGCCCAGGCCGGACTGCTTGACGCCGCCGAAAGGTGCGGCGGCGTTGGAGATGACGCCCGCGTTCAGGCCGAGCATGCCGGTTTCGAGCTTTTCGCCCATCCGGATACCGCGGTTGATGTCCTTGGTGAATACGTACGCCACCAGCCCGTACTCGGTGTTGTTGGCCAGACGCACAGCCTCGTCCTCACTGCTGAAGGTGATGATCGGGGCAACAGGACCGAAGATCTCCTCGGACAGGATGCGGCTTCCCTCGGAGACGCCGGACAGGATCGTGGGCTGGTAGAAGTACCCCGGCCCCTCCACGGGAGCGCCGCCCAGGACCGCCTTGGCACCCAATGCAACAGCGTCGGACACCAGCTCGTGGACCTTGTCACGGCTCTTTGCATCGATCAGCGGGCCAACCTTGGACTCCGGCTCGGTACCACGGGCCGTGGTCATTTCCTTCATCTTCGCGGCGAACTTCTCCGCGAACTCACCCGCCACGGACTCGTGGACGATGAACCGGTTGGCAGCGGTGCAGGCCTCGCCCATGTTCCGCAGCTTGGCGGCCATGGCGCCGGTGACTGCGGCGTCGAGGTCCGCATCCTCGAACACCAGGAAGGGGGCATTGCCGCCCAGCTCCATGGAGGTCCGGAGCACGTTTTCGGACGCGTCGGCGAGCAGTCGGCGTCCCACTTCGGTGGAGCCGGTGAAGGACAGCTTGCGCAGCCGGGAGTCCTTGACCAAGGGTCCGGTGGTGGCGCCTGCCGTTGAGGTGGGGATGACGTTAAGGACGCCGGCGGGCAGCCCTGCTTCCTGCATGACGGCTGCGAACAGCTGGGACGTCAGGGGTGTCAGGTTTGCCGACTTCAGGACCATGGTGCAGCCGGCGGCAACGGCCGGGGCGATCTTGCGGGTGGCCATGGCCAGCGGGAAATTCCAGGGGGTGATCAGCAGGCAGGGGCCCACCGGCTTCTTGGTCACGAGGAGGCGGGACTTCCCGTCCGGCGAGACGGAGTAGCGGCCGAAGGCCCGGACTGCTTCCTCCGAGAACCAGCGCAGGAATTCGGCGCCGTACGTCACTTCGCCGCGGGCTTCGGCCAGCGGCTTGCCCATTTCCAGGGTCATCAGCAGGGCGAAGTCTTCCGCCCGTTCGGTCACCAGGTCGAAGGCGCGGCGAAGGATCTCCCCGCGTTCGCGCGGCGGCACCTTAGCCCAGGAGTCCTGGGCAGCCGCGGCAGCGTCCAGGGCCGCGGCGCCGTCCTCGGGGCCGGCGTCGGCAATGCTCAGCAGCACCTTTCCCGTGGCGGGATCCTCGACGTCGAACGTCTTGCCGGAGGCGGCATCGCGCCACTCACCATTGATGAGCAGCCCGGTGGGAACGGAGGCCAAAAGCCGGGTTTCGCGCTCGGCGGTAACGGCCGGCTGTGCAGTGACAGTCACGATGACTCCCTCGTCAGTAGGGTTGTGGCAGCCCGTGGCCGCGGCCGGAGTGACCGGGATCATGGGGCTGATTAACAGCCAGACTACTGCGGGCCACCCGCATGGTCTACGCCGTTGCGCACTGCGGGATCGCAGCTTCGCTGTGCAGCTGCACTAAAGCCGGACGCGTGGCCGAGGGCCCTAGCGGGCGGCGAGGACTGCCGAGTACAGCTCCCGTTTACTTACCCGCGCATCGTCAGCGACGGCGGCAACTGCCTCCTTCAGACGGATGCCCTGTGCCACCAGCTCGTTGACCGCCGCAACGTGGTCTTCCGGAGTTCCGGCCGCCTGGTCGGGGGCGCCGCCGACCACCACGGCGATCTCGCCGCGGACCTCGTTGTCCTCAGCCCATTTGAGGAGTTCGCCCACAGTGCCACGGATCACTTCCTCGTAGGTCTTGGTCAGTTCCCGGCATACGGCGATGGGGCGGTCCGGGCCGAACCTCTCGCGCAGGGCGCGCAGCATGGCTTCGAGCCGGTGCGGCGCCTCAAAGAACACCATGGTGCGCCGCTCACCTGCGAGGTCAGCCAGGCGCGAGGCCCTTTCACCGGCTTTGCGCGGAAGGAATCCCTCGAAGCAGAACCGGTCTGTGGGCAGTCCGGACAAGGCCAGCGCGGTGAGGACGGCGGAGGGGCCGGGGACCGCGGTGACGGGAAGTCCCGCGGCGATGGCCCCTTCCACCAGCCGGAAACCGGGGTCCGAGACCGCAGGCATTCCGGCGTCGGTGACCATCAGGAGCGTGCTGCCGGTACGCACCTGGTCCAGGAGCTCGGCCGTCCGGGTAGCCTCATTGTGTTCGTGGTAACTGATGATGCGGCCGGCCACGGCCACGCCCAGGCTCTGGACCAGGCGGTGGAGGCGGCGCGTGTCTTCGGCGGCCACAATGTCCGCCGTGGCCAGCAGTTCCACGAGCCGGGCGGAGGCGTCTCCGGTGTTCCCGATGGGAGTGGCGGCAAGGACGATACGTCCCGCCGCGGAGGTGCCGGTCTCGGAAAGGGGGCTGGGGTTCGGGTCCACCCACCCAGCCTACTGCTGCCGGAGTCTCCAGCCGCAAAAGGTAGCATGGGGCTCGTGACGCACACCTCGACGCGGCCCGCCGGGGCCGGGAAAAACAGCCCGGAGTCCCCCTCAGGAGCAGGCGCCACAGCGGCGCCCGGCAGGAAGGCCGAGCGGGGATGGATCAGCCGCCCGGACCACGCGTTTACCGCAGAGGCACTTCGGGAACGGCTTATCGGCGCCGGCCTGCAGTGGCGGGACTATCCGCCGTCGCTGCGGCTCTGGTTCATCCTGGTTCCGGTCCTGACGGCCGTCATAGGCGGGGTCCTCCGTTTCGTCCGCCTCGAAGTACCCCACAAGCTGGTGTTCGATGAGACGTATTACGTCAAAGATGCCTACTCCTACCTCATCAGCGGTTATGAACGCAGCTGGCCTGACAAGGCCAATGATTCCTTCAACACAGGCAATCCCGACGTCCTGCTGAACACGCCCGAGTATGTGGTCCACCCGCCGGTGGGCAAGTGGATGATCGCGGCCGGCATGTGGCTGTTCGGGCCGGAGAATCCTTTCGGCTGGCGCTTTGCCGCGGCCCTCACCGGCACCCTTACCGTCCTGCTCATCTCCCTCATCGCACTGAAATTGTTCCGCTCGCTTCCGCTGGCGGGCGCCGCCGGGCTGCTCCTCGCCGTCGACGGCCACCACCTGGTGATGTCCCGGACCTCGCTGCTGGACATCTTCCTGACGTTTTGGGTACTCGCCGCCTTTGGTGCCCTGCTGATGGACCGCGACGACGGGCGCCGCCGGCTGGCGGACCGCCTGGCCCGTGCCGCTGCGGCCAACGGTGGACAGCACCCGGCCGGGGCGCTGCTGTCCGGGCCGTGGCTGGGCGTGCGGTGGTGGCGTGTTGCCGCCGGAGTCTGCATGGGCCTGGCCGTGGGGACAAAGTGGTCCGGGCTCTTCTTCCTCGCCGGTTTTGGCCTCCTCACGGTGCTGTGGGACCTCAGCGCGCGGCGCGTGGCGGGCATCCGTGGCTGGATCAGCGGCGGCCTGATCCGGGACGGAATTCCCGCGTTCCTTGGCATGGTCCCCGTGGCAGGAATCGTCTACTCCGCCACCTGGACAGGCTGGTTCCTCTCGGACAACGCGTACTTCCGCCATTGGGCGGAAAGCAACCCCTCGCCGGAATGGGGCTGGCTTCCCGACTCCGTCCGGTCCCTGGTGCACTACCACCTGGAAGCCTACAACTTCCATCAGGGCCTCAGTTCCGAGCACCCGTACCAGGCCAGTGCCTGGAGCTGGCTGGTGATGGGACGGCCAACATCGTTCTTCTATGAGTCCCCGCCCCAGGGGACGCCCGGCTGCGACGTCGAGAAGTGCACCTCCGCCATCCTGTCCGTCGGAAACCCGCTGATCTGGTGGGCAGCCGCCATTTCCCTGGTGGTCCTGCTGTTCTGGTGGGCGGGGCGCCGGGACTGGCGGGCCGGAGCCGTCCTGGCCGGCGTTGCCGCGGGCTACCTGCCGTGGTTCATGTACCCGCAGCGGACCATGTTCTACTTCTATGCGGTGTCGTTCGAGCCGTTCCTGGTCCTGGCCCTGGTGTACTGCATGGGGCTGGTCCTGGGTAAGGCGACGGACCCGCCCCAGCGCCGCCGCGCCGGGCTGTACCTGGTAGTCCTGTTCCTTGTGGCCGCCCTCCTGCTGTCCGCGTTCTTCTACCCCATTTGGACCGGAGAGGTCATCCCCTACGTCGACTGGAGGGCCCGGATGTGGATGCCGTCCTGGATCTAGGGCAGGATGGCAACAAAGCCCTGAAGGAGCCGCTGCCGCGGCATGGCAGCGGAAACGGAGACCTGCTGTGAGAGAAGCGAGCACGGAACTGCTGGTTGAGCTGGACGCCAACAGCAACGTGACGGACCTGCTGCTGGAGCAGCACGCCGCCAACCCGGCGCGTGCCCTGTACCGGCGGAAGGGCCCCAACGGCTGGGTGGACGTTCCCGTGCAGAAGTTTCTCCAGGACGTCGCTGCCCTGGCCAAGGGCCTTATCGCCGGGGGCCTGGAACCCGGGGACACCGTGGCCGTCATGTCCCGCACCTCGTACGAGTGGACGCTGGTGGACTTCGCCATCTGGTTCGCTGGCGGCGTCACCGTGCCTATCTACGAAACATCCTCGGCCAGCCAGGTGGAGTGGATCATCCGTGATGCAGGGGTCCGGCGGGTCTTTGCCGGCGACCGCGCCACGGTGCAGTTGGTCACCGGCGTGGTGGCAGGATCGGCCGAGCTCAGCGACCGCCTGGTCAATGTGGTGCGGATGGATTACGACGGCGAGGCACCGGACCTCGCCAGCCTCGCTGCTGCCGGCGCCGGAGTCAGCGACTCCGAGCTGGAGCGGCAACGCAGCCACGCCGGGCTGGCAGACCTCGCGTCGCTGGTCTACACGTCCGGCACCACGGGCAAGCCCAAAGGGTGCGAGATCACCCACGGGAACTTCGCCCTGGTCGCCAAAAACATCGTTGCGTTCCTGCCGGAGATCCTGCTGAAGGACCAGGCCCGCACCCTGATGTTCCTGCCGTTGGCGCACGTCCTGGCGCGGGCCGTCCAAGTGGTCTGCGTGAGTGCCGGCGCCACCGTGGGCCACACGCCGGGGGCTGCGCAGCTGCTTGATGATCTGGGGACGTTCCGGCCCACCTTCCTCCTGGTGGTGCCGCGCATCTTCGAAAAGGTCAGGGCAACGGCCGCGCACAAAGCGGCCCTGGCAGGCAAAGCCAGGCTCTTCGGCGCCGCCTCAGCGGCCGCCATCCAGTACTCACGCGAACAGGACCGGCAGAGCCGGGGTGAAGGTCCGGGGCCAGGGCTGCTGAGCCGGGTCCGCCATGCAGTGTACGACCGTGTGGTCTATCCCAGGCTGCGCCAGGCGCTGGGCGGCGACGTGGGGTACACCGTTTCCGGTGCCAGTCCGCTGGCCTCGGAGGACGCCCACTTCTTCCGCGGTGTGGGAATCCCCGTACTCGAGGGGTACGGGCTGACGGAGACCACAGCGCCCTGCACCGCCAACACTCCGTCCCGCACCAGGGTGGGAACCGTAGGCATCCCCATCCCGGGGACCACCATCCGAGTGGCCGAAGACGGCGAGATCCTGGTCAAGGGAATCGGTGTCTTCAGGGGCTACCACGCCAACCCTGCCGCGAATGCCGAAGCGTTCGTGGACGGCTTCTTCCGCACCGGTGACCTCGGTGAGCTGGACAAGGACGGCTTCCTGACCGTCACGGGCCGGAAAAAGGACCTCCTGGTCACGGCGGGCGGGAAGAACGTGGCGCCCGGGCCGCTGGAGGAGAAGATCCGCACCCACCAGTTAGTGGGCCACGCCGTGGTGGTGGGTGACGGCAAGCCTTTCGTCTCGGCCCTGCTGACCCTGGATCCTGAGGGGCTTGCCCACTGGCGCGCCGAGCGTGGTTTGCCTGTGCTTCCCCTTAGCGAGGCCGCAACGGACCCCCAGGTCCTTGCCGCCCTGCAGGAGGCGGTCGACCTGGCCAACCAGACAGTGTCCAAGGCCGAATCGGTGCGCACCTTCCGGCTGATCGACGCCGACTTCTCGGTGGAATCCGGTCACCTGACGCCGTCCCTGAAGCTGAAACGCTCCGCCGTCGTCAAGGAATTCCAGGCGGAGATCGCCAAGATCTACGGCTGAACGGTCTTCTCCTGCTTGCCGGCAGGCTTGTCCTCCCGGGGAACGCCACGGCGCCTGCGCGTGGGCCAGGTGAGCACCAGTGTCACGATCGACGCCAGAAGCACCATGGCCCCGATGGCGATGCCCGCGTCCATCCAGAACTGGCTGGGGAACAGCCGGATCAGTGTGTCGTCCAGGCTGAAGGTCCACGAGCCGTCGGCAAAGAAGATCCGGTGGAAGTCGGTGAAGAACTGCTGCCAGCCCATCGCCGCCAGCGTGCCAAGGCCAAGGATCAGGACCAGCGTGATGATGGACCCGGCGAAGAGCCCGCGCCGGACCCCGCCGGTGCTGCGCCGGCGCAGGTACAGAATGGCGATCAGCGCGAGGAGGATCAACCCAGCGCCGGCGCTGAAAGTGGAAAGGATGACGGTCTTGACGTCAGCCATATGGCTGACTTCGCCGTCCTTGAAAAGCTTGTCGCCTCCGCGCTGCACCAGGTCGCCCAGGTAGCGGGGGCCGGCCCAGTTGCTGAGGTAGTCCACGGCGTACGAACCGTAGGTCATCCTGTCGTCGGTGTTGAAGCCGTACCCATCGCCCGGGAAGCCGGGACGGTTGTACTCCACCCAGAGAAACAGCGGGCTGGTCACGGCCCGGACGGCCAGGATCAGGAGGATGAAGGGGTAAATGATGGCCAGCAGGACCTGCATGACGCGCGGCGCCACAGGCTTGGCGTTAGCAGCGCTCTCACGCTCGGCATTCCTGCGCTCCACCTCCTCCTGGGGCGGCCGGACGTGCAGTGCCGAGGTGGGAAGGGGTTCCTTGAATACGGACGAACCGTCGCTGCCGGCCGGATCCTTTTCCGGGGATCCGGCAGCATGGTTTCCAAGCCCGGAAGATCCGACCGCGGCTTCGGCCGCTTTGCGGTCGGCCCGGCTTTCGGGCTGCACGGCCTTGTCCGTGCCGGCTGGTGCGTTCCGGACGGATCCTTCCGTGCCGGGCCCTGCCCCGCCGGACTCGTCGCGGTCAGCGGCGCTCCCGCTCCCCTTCCGCCCGGTGGATGCGTCCCCTCCCTCGGCTGTCAGCCAGGAAAACGCGGGCTCGTCGGAATCCCCGGACGTGTCCAGGAAAGGTTCCGGCTGCGGCACGGCGCTTTTGGCGCGGGCCGGTGTTTCGTCATTCACAGCAGCGTCACTTCCGTTGGGTTCCGTGCCGGGCCCAGTCAGCCGGCGCGATTATTCTGCTGACGAGCCTACCGTCCGGAACTTCCACTGGGCGAGGAACCACCCCGGCAGGATTACAACGATTCAGGCAGCGATTTCCGTGTAGCCTGCATCTTCGCCGCGGAGGTCGCCGCGTTCGCCGGCCAGGTATGCCCGCCTGCCCAGCACCAGGACGTACGTCCAGTACGCTGCGAGGACAGCGGCTCCGATACCGATCCTGGCCCAGGCGGGCAGCGGACTCGGCGTCACGAAGCCTTCCACCAGGCCCGAGACGAACAGGACGAGGACGAGTCCAAGCGCCACCGTTATCAGTGACCGGCCCTCCCCGGCCACGGCCCGGGCACGGGTGCGTGGCCCGGGTGAGACCATGGCCCAAAAGATACGCAGGCCGGCGGCCGAGGCAACAAAGACCGCCGTGAGTTCCATCAGTCCGTGCGGCAGGATGTAGCTGTAAAAGACGTCGGACTTACCGGCAGCCGCGAAGATCCCCGCGGCGATGCCCACCCCCTGGGCGTTGCCGAACAGGATCATCGGTACCCATACGCCGGTAATACCCAAGGCCACGGCCTGTGCACTGATCCAGGCGTTGTTGGTCCAGACAGCGCCGGCAAAGGATGCCGCCGGATTCTCCGAGTAGTAATTGACGAAATCCTCGTTCACGTACTGGGCTGCCGCGGTCTCGGACGCCACGGCCTTGAGCGCTTCAGGGGACGTCCCGATCCATACCGCATAGGCAGCAGCAATGAGGACGAATGCCGTGCCGCACGCGAGGGTGAGCCGGGTCAGCCGGTACAGCGCCGCGGGCAAGGCCACCACGAAAAACCTTGCGAGGTCGGCCATGGCGTTGGACCTGGCGCCGGTAAAGCGCGTCCTCGCCAGTGCCAGCGTCGCGGAGAGGGAGGACGACAGCACGCTTTCCGGTGCCACGGAACGCACGAGTGACAGGTGCCCGGACGTGGACTGGTAGAGCGTGAGCAGTTCGTCAGCCTCGGCGCCGCTCAGCCGGCCTTTGCCGGCCAGCTCCTGCAGCCGCGCCCATGTATCTGCATTGACGGCGGCGAAGGCATCCATGTCCACGGCAACAGCCTAGCGCCCGGCATTAGACTTTGAGCGTCCGCACCAACCGATCATGCGCAACATCAGCTGCGAAGGGCAGGGACGCAGTGTGAGTCCGATCATCACCGGCGAGGCAGTGGTCCTGGAGCTTCGGCCCGCCAGCTTTGCCGCCCGGGCCTTGGGCCTGGCCATCGACATCGTCGTCCACTTGGTCCTGCTTGTGCTGATCATGATTGGCTTGGCCGCCGCCGGCTCGGACCTGGATGGCGCCGCCGCCCGGGCCCTTGCACTGGCCGCCGTCGTCTTTTGCCTTGTGGTGGTGCCGGTGGCCGTGGAGACCTTGAGCCGCGGCAAGTCGCTGGGAAAACTCGCCACGGGCCTGCGGGTGGTCCGCGAGGACGGCGGCGCCATCCGGTTCCGGCACGCCGTGACCCGGGGGCTGACCGGATTCCTCGAGATTTACCTGACGTTTGGCGGCCTTGCCCTCGCCGTCGCGCTCTTCAACGACAAATCCCGGCGGCTGGGCGACCTGCTGGCCGGCACCTACGCGGTACGAAGCCGGATACCGGCCGAGCAGGCCATCAGGGTTTTCGTTCCGCCGCACCTGCACTCGTGGGCTGCAGCGGCGGACATTGGACGCATCCCGGATGCCACGGCACGCCGGGCGGCCCAGTTCATCCGCCAGGCGGGCCGGATGGCGCCGCTTTCCCGGGCAGGCATGGCGGCCACGATCGCCGCAGAGCTGTCGGGCCATGTAGCACCGGCCCCGCCGCCGGGGACCGTTCCTGCTGACTATCTGGCCGCCGTGCTCGCTGAACGGCGCAACAGGGAGTTCGGCAGGCTGTCGCAGTCACGCCGCCGGTACATGCAGACAAGGCAACGGCTGCAGCGCCTGCCGTTTGGCGACTGACTCAGTTGGCGTACTCGCTCCAGGGGATGTTCCAGTCCCCGAACCCGTCGGTGTTCGCAGCGTAGTCGCCCTCGGTGTTGATGATCTGGACCACGTCACCGGTGCCCATGTTGTCGAATACCCAGGCTGCACCGTCCGGCAGGAAACCGATGCAGCCATGGGACACGTTGGTGTTCCCGATATAGGGGAATGCGGAATCGAGCGCCTGGTGGATGTAGGCCCCGCTGAGCGTAAGGCGGATGGTGTATTCCACGTCCGCTTCACCGTAATAGGCGGGGTCACCGGGTTTCAGGCCGATGCTTGCCGCCCTGAAGTGGTCAAAACGGTTTTTCTCCATCAGCACCGCGTACCCCTTCGCGGAGGGGAAGCGCTTGTCCCCCATGCTGACGGGCAGGGTCTTCACGGGCTGGTCGTTGACGCTCAAAGTAAACGTGTGTGCCGTGGCATCTGCAACGGCCACCTTCTTGTCTCCGATCGAGACGTTGACCTTCTTGTTGAAGTTAGCGATCTGGCCGTTGCCCAGGTCAACGCCGAAGAGCTGCATGTCCATGGTGACGGTCGAGTTGGCTGCCCAAAAGTTCTCCGGGCGGTAGCGCACCATGGTGTCGCTGTACCAGTGGAACGCCCCCGTCTGCCCTGCGGAGGTGCTGATCTTGATGGCCTTTTCCACCGCCGCACGGTTGGTCACGGGCTCGCTGAAGATGACCTGCAGTGGCTGGCCTACGCCAACCTTCATACCGTTCAGCGGATAGACGGCGGCGTCGGCCTCGTGCGAACTGGACACGGTATTGAAGGACTGTGTGGTGCTGGTCTCGCGTCCAGCTGAGTCCTTGACCACGTAGGTGTAGCTGTACTCGGTGTTGAACTCGAGGGGCGCCGTGGCGGACCACGACGTCCCACTCGGGTCGATGCTGCCGTCAATGGTCTTCCCGGCAGTGCTGGCCAGGGTGACACGCTGGATGGTCCCGTTGCCAACCTTCAGGGACACCGGGGCCGCTGGATTCACCTGCTTGGCACCGTTGGCGGGCGCCGCGTCAAGCTGGACCGGCGGCACAACGGGCGATGCAATGCCCGGCGACGTCCGCAGCGCGGAGCCTGCTTCCGATTCGAGGGGTCCGCCCGCAAGGCCTGGAGCGACGGCGGCGAAAACCCCGCCCACGGCGGCCAGGATACAGACCGCGGCCACGGCAAGGACTTTCTTGGCGGTCCCCCTGCGACGGGGCTTTACATCAGGCTCCATGTTTTTGATCCTAGGTGCAGGACATAACGGCCCGGGCGCTTGACGGCACCCGGGCCCTTAGGTCTCAGTAACGATAGTGCTCCGGCTTGTAGGGGCCGGCTGCATCAATGTCCAGGTATTCCGCCTGGTCCTTGGACAGTTCGGTGAGCTCGACACCCAGGGCGTCCAGGTGCAGCCGGGCCACCTTCTCGTCCAGGACCTTGGGCAGGACGTAGACCTTGTTTTCGTATTCGTCCTGGTCCCGCTTGGTCCACAGCTCAATCTGCGCAATGGTCTGGTTGGCGAACG
The DNA here is from genome assembly GCF_040702335.1 of Pseudarthrobacter sp. NPDC080039. Lineage (NCBI taxonomy): Bacteria > Bacillati > Actinomycetota > Actinomycetes > Micrococcales > Micrococcaceae > Pseudarthrobacter > Pseudarthrobacter sp. NPDC080039. The sequence goes on from NZ_JBFBKY010000002.1 coordinate 124,991, forward strand.
AGTTGCTCATGACGAAGGACGGGTGGCCGGTAGCGTTGCCAAGGTTGAGCAGCCGGCCCTCGGACAGGACGATGATGGAGCGTTCCCCATCAGTGCCCTCATCGAAGACCCACTCGTGGACCTGGGGCTTGATTTCAACCTTCTTGACACCGGGGACCCGGGCCAGGCCGGCAATGTCGATCTCGTTGTCGAAGTGGCCGATGTTGCCCACGATGGCCTTGTTCTTCATCCCGGCCATGTGCTCGGCCATGATGACGTCTTTGTTGCCCGTGGTGGTGATGAAGATGTCGCCCTGCGGCAGGACCGACTCCAGCTTGGCTACCTGGTAGCCGTCCATGGCAGCCTGCAGGGCACAGATGGGATCGATCTCCGTGACGATGACACGCGAGCCCTGGCCGCGCAAGGCCTCGGCCGCGCCTTTTCCGACGTCGCCGTAACCGCAGACCACGGCAACCTTGCCGCCCATCAGCACGTCCGTGGCGCGGTTGATGCCGTCGGGGAGGGAGTGGCGGATGCCGTACTTGTTGTCGAACTTGCTCTTGGTCACGGAGTCGTTGACGTTGATGGCAGGGAAGAGCAGCTTGCCCTGGTCCGCGAGCTGGTAGAGGCGGTGGACCCCCGTGGTGGTTTCCTCGCTGACGCCCTTGATCGTGGCGGCCGTCCGGGTCCACTTGTGGGGGTCTGTGGCAAGGGAGCGGCGCAGCACCTCGAGGAAAATGCCGTATTCCTCGGAATCCTCCGGCGCGGCGGAGGGGACGGTGCCCACGGCTTCGAACTCAACGCCCTTATGGACCAGCATGGTGGCGTCGCCGCCGTCGTCGAGGATCATGTTGGGGCCCAGCTCGGGGTTCGTGTCGGCACCGGGCCAGGTGAGGATCTGCTCGGCGGTCCACCAGTACTCTTCAAGCGTCTCGCCCTTCCAGGCGAACACAGGCACGCCCTGCGGGTCTTCGACGGTGCCCTTGCCAACCACCACGGCCGCAGCGGCCTCGTCCTGCGTGGAGAAGATGTTGCAGGAGGCCCAGCGGACCTCGGCGCCCAGCGCGGTGAGGGTCTCAATCAGCACGGCCGTCTGCACCGTCATGTGCAGCGAACCGGCGATCCGTGCGCCCTTAAGGGGCTGCTCGGGGCCGAACTCCTTGCGGAGCGACATGAGGCCGGGCATCTCGTGCTCCGCAAGGCGGATCTGGTGGCGGCCGGCCTCCGCCAGGGAGATGTCGGCAACTTTGTACTCAAAAGTCATGGGTGGTCCTTTGCTTGGTCCGGGAACTGGTCCAGTCCCGTTCTGCTGTGTCTGTGCTGGCGATAGGGCGTACTAGTGGCCGGCCGTGGCGGGATCGTGCTGGTCTGAACCCGCCGACGCTGCTGCGGCAAGCAGTTCCGGAGGCAGCAGCAAAGGGATCCCGTCCTCGATGGTGTACCGGGTCCTCCCCCCGGTTTCCCCTGCGGCGGTGGCGACCAGCTCCTCCCCCTCCTGAACCAGGGCAGAGCCGGTGACGGGGCAACGCAGGACGGACAACAGCTCGGGGCTGATCTTTGGCATTTGGTCATGCTCCCTGGCGGGCGCGCTCGCGCCGGTAGCGGAAAAGATGTGCAGCTCCAGCGTACCGCCAGATAGGGGTCAGGAAGGTTCCCGGAGGACACGCAGGTGTCCCCGGCGTGCCCCTTCAGTAGCGCCGGGTGCTTCCAAAGCGGAATGGTGGGCCCGCTGAGCGGGAGCCTGGGCTTCCGGGGGAAGCGCCGCCGCATCCCGCACGGCGTTGGCCAGCGCCAACAGGTCATCGGGTCCGGGCTGCTGGGGGGTGGAAGGCATTGCCAGCCGCAACACTTCCCAGCCGCGGGGAACCGTCAGCGAATCGGCGTGCTGCTCGCAGAGGTCGTAGCAGTGGGGCTCCGCGTAGGTGGCGAGCGGGCCCAGGACAGCAGTGGAGTCTGCGTAAACGTACGTCAGGGTGGCTACCGCCGACTGGCGGCAGGCAGACCTTGAACATTGACGTATAGCTCCCACGACATCACAGACTACCCCTTCAGGGACCAAAAGCCGCGCATTGCGGCCGCTGTCCGGCGCGGGCGCGAAGCTGCGGTGATGTATCGCGTAAATGCTCCCCCGGGTTTAGAGTCGATATATGCAGTCATCGAACCATGAATCAGGTTTTTCGGTCCGGTTGGCTGACCCTGATGCTCACGTGGCTCAGGGTGGGGATACCAACGGCAGGAGCTTTTTCAGGCGGCGCCGGAACCGCCATGGCCGCGGCCTTCGCGGCGAGGTAATGTTGCCCACCCACCCTGGATACCGGACCCGCGGCGACCGGTTCGATGACATGGTGCTGGACTCCGCGCAGCGGCTGCACGACATCTGGGGAAAAACGCTGGATGGCGTCAGGTTCGGGGTGGACGAGATCCCGCCCGACCTTGAACAGCTGGCCGCGAACGGGTCCCCGGCACCCATGGGCGCCTACATTCCCGCTGCCGGTGATGACGGGCCCACCATTACCGTGTACCGGCGGGTTGTTGAGCAGGCATGCTCCAGCGCGGAGGAACTGCAGGACCTGGTCCACGACGTAGTGGTTGAGCACACGGCAGAGATGCTGGGCGTGGCGCCGGAGACCCTGGACCCGGTATACCGGCGGCGCTACTGAGCCAGTAGTGCCGGGAACCAGCGGCTCCTAGTAGCCGAGTTTTACCGGGACGGTCTCTTGGCCGGCTGCGGCCGCGAGGAAAGCCAGGGATGAAACGTCGTTTCGCCCGTCCTGTCCCACCAGCACGGCTCCATAGGCGGCGGCGTCACCCGACGCGGATACTGCGTAACCTACGACATCCGATCCTTCGGCCTGATCCGGGATGCTGATGGAGGCGGTTGTGCCTCCGGCAATATCGGCCGTGGCGGGTGCACGAACTTTCCCGTCGGCAGTGATGGGCGCGTAGGTGATGGTGGCCCTGGCGTCCAGGGCCCCGAATACCAGTTGCCGGAGACCGCCTTTGGGGACGGGAACAATGTGCTGGCTGCCAAGCCGCACGGCGGAGGAAGCCCAGGCCACGTCCGACGGCTGTCCCGCCTGTAGTCCGCGGCTGATGCGGGCGGCGGCAACAAAGGAGACATCGGATGAGGCCGAGACGGTGTACTGCCCGGCAGGTACTCCGGCCAGGGATACCTCCGTGGTCGAACCTGCTTTGGCGGTGATGACGCCACCGGAGGGAAGCGCATGCTGGCCGTCCCGCCCGTACAGCCTGACCTCCACCACCGCGTCCGATGCACCGGGAACGGTCAGCTCAAGCGCCGGTCCGGCATCCTTGTAAGCGGTCTGGGCCGTCAGTGCGGCAACTCCTGCGGTGTCCTGGATGTCCACTCCGGTCATCACTTGGCGTATGGCAGGGGCAGTCCCGGGGGTGATGAAATCCACTCCGCCCGGAGTGAGGCCGCGCAGGACACTCTGCTGGATGGAAGCAGCCACCGGGCCACCGGCGCTGCGCACGTGCACGCCGAGCCGGGACTCATTGGGGGCCAGGCCGGCAAGGACAACACTGCGCGTCGTGCCGGGCGCGACCAGCAGTCCCCGGCTCCCCGGGGCCTGGATCTGGCCGCCTGCTCCAAACAGTTCCAGGCTCACGGTGGCCGGGGTACTGGACGCATTCGTAAGCGCCAGCACGGAAGTGCGGCCGACAGTGGTTGCCGCCCCCACCAGCCATTGGTCGTTCGAGGGCTGCCCGCACGTGGCCGCGGCGCTGCCTCGGAGGTCGCCGTCGCTGGCTGTGTATTTCATGGCCCCGGCCGCTGAGGCATTCTGGTTTGCCACGGGGTTGGCGCTGAGGACGCTCACCTGGTCCACGGTCCGGTCGGCGAGGACGCCGGCGAGGAGCTGCTGTGGGGCTCCGGGGGTCGGGGCGCGTCCAGGGTCCTTGGAAATATCGACGGCGGCCGTACCGTCCAGGTGAGCCAGCCGGCTTCCCGGGAGTACGCCTCCCGCGCTGAGGACGGCGGCAGTGACTTTGGTTGCGGCGGACGCCGATTCAGGCCGGAACTGCGCGTCGGTTCCGGCCTCTGTACCTTCCAGCAGCCGTGCGGGCCCGGGGCAGACACCTACGCTGGCTCCCGCCGGAACAGCGGCTTCGGCCGCCGGCACCGTCCGGCTGGAGGAAGGAGCCGGCACCAGTGATCCTGCCGCCACCACTGCTCCGGCGCCTGCAATGATGAGGACGCCCGCGGCAACTCCGGCTACGGATGCCACCCGCCCTTTGCCGCCCGGCACCCGGCTGGCGCCACGCGGGGACGCCTTCCTGCCGTGGTTCTTCCCGGCCGATGCCAAGGTTCCGGGCACGTCTTGCTGGTCGGCCCCGGCCGGAACGCCGGCGTCCGGCGTGGTGTGCTCATGCATGTTGGTGTTCCTTACGCAGGGAGCCCTCGTCACGGGAGAGGCCGGTCCGCGGCCGTCGTGCCGGCATGGGGATTGCCAGGATGATGGTCAACCCAATGATCGCGATCTGGGAAGCGGCAGCCCAGAATGACCATGGGTTCTCGTAGCGGACGGTCAGCTGGCCGGCCGATGCAGGAAGCGTAAAGGCCTGGGACCAACCGGCGGTAGTGGAGGTAAGCTTCCGGCCGTCCAGCCACGCGCTCCAGCCGGGATCCGCCCGCTCGGCAAGGACAACCAGCCGGCCTTCCGGTCCTGCCGGGACGGCAGCGTCCACATCATCAGTGCCGGAGTCGACCAGGGCGGTGGCAGTCCCACGGGAATCGACAATCCGGACCCGGTGGGCGACGTCAGCCGCCTGAAGGACCGGCTGGTTCAGCGGGCTGACGCGCCAGAGCCAGCCGACGTCGGTCTGGCCCACTGCGACGAGGCCCGGGACTGCGTCCATCCGGCTGGCGGTGAGCTGGGCTGCCGTATCCGCGGAACGGAGCACGACAAATCCAACGCCGAGCTGTTCGAGGTCGGGGCGCGGGTCCACGCCCTGGCCCGCAACGAGGGTGGCCACGACGCGCCGCAGAGCTGCGGTGACGTCGTCGTCACCGCGGACTTCTTCGGCGCCTGGTGCACCGATGACGCTCCGTGCGGAGGCGATGGCGGAGAGGCCGTCCAGCGTAGTGCCGGATCCGCGCATCAGCGACGCGCTAAAGGTACCGTCGTCTCCGGTGCTCAGCAGGAGGGTGCGCGTCTGTTCGGGACCGGTCCCCCGGTCGATGGCGGTGGCGGGAAGGGACCGGCCGGGAGCGGCTTCCACGAGCCGTGCAGCGCCCAGCGCTCCCCCGGTGCCGGAAGTGTTCGGCGCTGAAGAGAGGGCGGTCCCCTGGGTTGCCGCGGGCTGGTTACCCGCTGCGGCGGCCGGACGCAGCAGGTTCTGTGCGGACCAGGCGGCCATGCCCGCGAGCGGGCCCGCCAGCAGCACCACCAGTCCCAGCGCAAGCGCGGCGCGCGCCGCCGTCTTGGTCTTAGCTCCGTTCCCGGCAGCCTTGTCCGCAGCGGACAGCAGTTGCTCGGCGCCCAGGATGGCTGCCGCAAGAAGGGCGAAGGACGCGGCCGAGACTGCCGGGCCGGAGAAGGGCGCCACCAGGAGGCCCGCGTTCAGCCCCGTCACTACGTGGCTGCAGAACCAGCCACTGGCCAGCGCGATGACCGCGGCAATCCAGAACCATCTGGCGGTCCCTGCCCGCTGTCCTTTTGAAAAGACTCCCACGATGGCGAGGAGCAGCACGGGCGCCGCGATAAGCAGGGCGAGCAGCAGGGCCCACGGCACGGTGCCGCTGGTGAAGGCAGCCAGTCCCTGGAGGCCGGCGCCGGGGTCGAATGAGAGCGGCTGGCCCAAGACCTGCTGCCACAGCGGTGCGGCGTCGAACCCAAGCGGAAGACCGGGATCGGCAAGGAGGGCCCGGGGCCTGTCGAGCGTTGACAGCGCGAAGGGGATGAACAGGGCGGCGGTGGGCAGCAGCGCCCACCACACCGTTCGCCCGCGGCGGCGCAGCAGCAAACCGCAGAGCAGGATGACCACGGTGGCCGGGATGACCAGTGACGGCGCCGACGCCGTGGTGACTGCCAGGGCCAGGCCCGCTGCAGCGGAAGCGGTCCAGGAGGGCGTGCCGTTGACCCCCGGCTTGGCGGGGGTCTGTTCGCCGGCCGTCTCAACGGATGGCGCGTCGGCGTTGAAGCGGCCGTGTCCTACTGCGGAGCCCGTGGCCCGCAGCAGGCCCAGGACCACCAGCGGCAGCATGATGTGTGCAACCAGCGCACCGGCGCGGCCTTGGTTCAATGCAACCTGCAGTGCCGGTGAAGCCGCCCAGAAAAGGGCTGCAACCAGGCGCAGCCGGCGGCGCACTGTCAGGCCGCCTGCCGCAAACCAGGCGGTGAGGCCGGACAGCGGGGACCCAAGCAGAAGCAGCCAGGCCATGGCCGGGTTGGCGTCGCCACCGCCGAGGACTCCGATGAGCCACAGGACGTAGTCAAAGGGATCGCCGTGCCCGGGAAGTCCGGCTCCAAGGCTGATCCACCACGTGGAGGCGTTGTGCCAGACGTCCCCGAGCCGTGGAGAAACAGGAATAAGGGCGCCGCCCGCCACCGCGCCGGCCCGGAACAATCCCGCCAAAGCCAGGAGTGAGGCCACGGAGGCGATGATAACGGCGGCCAGGGCACCGTTGCCCACCCATCCGCGTCTGGTGGTGGCCAGGGCGGCAAAGTCATCGGCGGCGTCACCTGTGGGCTGGTGCGCGAGGGGATCCTGGACAAGATCGTCAGTACCTGATCCGTCGGACCCCAGCGCCTCCATCAGCGACCGCCGGTGGCTCCAGACCTCCCGCCGGGGCGTCTGGAGCTTGCGGATGACGGACCGGCGGATACGTCGCGTGCGTTTGGCGGTCCGGCGGCCCTTTGCCAGGGCCCGGGGCCTGGCCAGTGCGGCGCAGGTTGCAAGGAGCTGGGAAATGCCGTGGCCGGGATCCTTAACCACGATGCTCAGGACCAGCTTGAAGAGGCTGCCGAGCAGGGCGCCGATGCCATGGACGGGCACCATCCACAGGGGGCTGTGTTTCAGCCGGAGGTGGACCTGGGCTTTGCGGGCCGCGGCCGGGTTCCCAAGGGCATGCGGCCGGTGGGCCACGTGGAACATGCGGGCGGCAGGGACCACCACGACGCGATGGCCCGACAGGCGGTTGCGCCAGCAGAAATCCACATCGTCACCGCTGCCGGGCAGTGCGGGGTCGAACCCGCCCAGCTGCTCCCAAACGTCGCGGCGGACCAGCATGCCTGCGGAATTGACGGCGAAGGTATCAGACCTGCCGTCATACTGGCCCTGGTCCATTTCATCGGCATCGATCAGGGTAAGCCGTTCGGCCCAGCGGCTCGTGGAGAGCCCGACGTCAATGAGCCTGCGCGGTGAGTGCCAGTCCAGTTGCTTGCAGCCTGCAACGGTGACCGAAGGCGCGCGTTCCACGGCGCCGAGAAGTTCAGCGAGGGCTTCAGGCGCCGGCGCTGCGTCGTCATGCAGCAGCCAGATCCACTCCGCGGTGGCACCCTCGGCGGACTCCGTGAACGGCGCCAGCTCCGCGAGGGCAGCGGAGACGGCGGCGCCCATGCCGCCCTTGGCCCGGGCATGGCGGACGACACTGGCCTCCCCAAGCGCTTCACTGAGAAGGCGGACGGAGTCATCGCCGGACCCGGTGTCCACGCCGATGGCGCGGTCCACGGGACGGCTCTGGGCAGCCAGTGCTGAAAGGGTTCTGGGCAGGTAGGCACTGCCGTTGTGGGCAACCACAACGGCAGTGACGTGCACATCCTGAAGAATTAGATTGCTCGCTTCCTTAGCCGCCGGCGTTCACGCTCGGAAAGGCCTCCCCAGATGCCGAACCGTTCGTCGTTGGCCAGCGCGTACTCCAGGCACTGCGACCGTACGTTGCAGGCCCCGCAGACTTTCTTGGCATCGCGGGTGGAGCCGCCCTTTTCGGGAAAGAAGGCTTCCGGATCCGTCTGGGCGCACAGGGCGTCCGTTTGCCAGCCCAGCTCCCCCTCGTCATCGAAATCCTGCTGAAGCGGCAACCCGATCCATACCGGCTGGACATTGCCGGCGGCAGCGAGTTCCATTGGGGGGTCGAGGTCATCTTCGGACTCAGTAACCCCTTCGAGGAGGGCCTGATGCGCCGCGAGGAACGCCGTGGCCTGGTCCTCCAGGATAGTAGTGGAATCCCTGTTGTACCGCTCCGCAGCATCAGGATCGGCGGGATCCACGTACCAATCACTCGGCACCCCCCGCGCACGGTATTTTGCCGTTGCCTGACCGGCTACGACGGCATCTTCCTGGATACGCTCTGCTTGCCCCACGGCGACCCTCCTGATGTTTTCAGCCACTGCCTGGATACGTGGACACTCGGTTGTGTGCCGGTATTTACGCAATTGCTTTAGTTACCTAATTACACGTGTGTAACTAGGGTGAGTCAAGCCGTTGCCGGGATAATAGACACTTGCCGCGGTGATGCTTGCGCACGCCACGCCCGGGATTTTCATTCACCCGGGCGTGGCGGAGCGGCCAGGGGCACCCGGAAGCCCAAAAAAGCGGTCCAAACCTTGTGCTGGCGGGGAAAATACCCGCTCTTGTGGAAAATAGCAAGCATCCTTAGCAATGCTGGTGATTAACATCACATTACGTCGGCCCGCCTGCCAGGGACCTCCGCCCGCATTTCCCGGGTAGCCGTGAGTGGCAGGATGAAGCCATGACGACAATCCCGGCTATCGGCCTCATGCACAGCCTCCGCTCCGGCAACGCCACGGCACCACGCCTCACCTGGTACGGACCCGACTCCGAGCGCGTGGAACTGTCGGGCCGCGTCCTGGACAACTGGGCAGCCAAGACCAGCAACCTCCTGCAGGACGAACTCGACGCGGAGCCGGGCATGCGGCTGCGGCTCTCGCTGCCCGCCCACTGGAAGGCTCTGGTTTGGGCACTGGCTGGCTGGCAGCTTGGCCTGGAAACGGTGCTCGACGGCGGTCCCGCCGATTTCCTCGTGACGGACAGTCCCGGCGCGCACGAGGGTCAGTACGACGCCGTGATTGCCGTTGCGCTGCCGGCACTCGCCATGCGCTGGGCGGGCGACCTCCCCGCCGGCTGCCTGGACTACGCTGCGGAGGTGCGGTCCCACGGGGACGTGTTCATGCCCCACACAGACCCGGACCCGTCAGGCCGCGCCGTCCTCACCGGTCAGGGAACGTCGGTCCTGCACGGGGAGCTAATCACTGGTTTTGCGGTGCCGCACACGGACGGCGCCAGGCTGCATGTCCCGGCCGCGGCCGGACTTGAGAACGCCTTGGCGCATGCGCTGGGGGCCTGGCAGCGTGACGGCTCCATAGTATTGACTCACCCCGAGGTGGCGCTCACCGACAAACTGCTGGCGGCCGAACGAATCCACGGGAGTTAGCAGCGCCTCCGTCAGGCCTGCGGGCCGCCATCGGCAGGAGTGGAGGCCGCCCGCTCAGCGGCACGCGCGGGCTCGCGGTGGGGGTGCGCCTCGATGATTTCGTGGTCGTGGGAGAACTCGGGTTCCTGGTCCAGTTCCTGGTTGAAGACCAGGAAGCGGTAGGCAAAGAAGCGCACTACCGTGGCCACCAGGATGCCGACGACGCCGGCCAGGAACAGCAGGTTCTTGTCGTCGATGCCCATCCCGTACTTGGCCAGGGCCGTCAAGCCGGTGGAGATGCCAATGCCGATCCCGTTAATGATGACGAACATGACAAACTCACGGACCACATTGGCCTGGCGTCGGTGCCTGAAGGTCCAAAAACGGTTCGCCACCCATGAGAAGACGGTGGCGACGGTGGCGCCCACGAACCGCGCTTTCGCTTCGCTGTCAGACATGGGTCCGTGCATCAGGTAGTAGGTCAGGCCGTTATCGATGACGAACGCCACACCGCCCACCGCTCCAAACTTGGCCACCTCACGCCAGAAGAGCGAGGCGAGCCCCCGGATACGATCTGCAAGTGCGTTAAACATGACCCTCCATGGCCGCGACGAACTGTGGGCCACTCGGCCAAGGGTCCATTTTAGCCCCCAAAGCTTTGAAAGGCCCCCCGGCGGCAGGTGCCCGTCGCGCGGTCCGGGGAGAAACTGTTCTTCCCGCGGACCGGTAAAACCGCCGATCCTTTCCGTTTTCGGTAGGCTGGCACATGTGACTTTTCCAGTGATAGGCGTGGTTGGCGGCGGCCAGCTCGCGCGAATGATGGCCCCTGCCGCTACTGCACTCGGCTTCGAACTCCGCGTCCTCGCCGAGGGCGACGACGTTTCCGCAGTGTCAGCCGTACCCGCGACGCCAGTAGGCGATTACAAGGACCTGCAGACGCTCCTGGAGTTCTCCAAGGGCCTGGACGTGATGACGTTCGACCACGAGCACGTGCCCACGGACCACCTCCGCGCCCTCCAGGAGGCCGGAGTCAATGTCCAGCCCGGACCCGATGCGCTGGTCCACGCGCAGGACAAACTGGTGATGCGTGCCGCCATCGACCGCCTGGAACTGCCGAACCCCGCTTGGGCGTCCGTAGCGGACGTTGACGCGCTGGTTGAATTCGGCGATCGGACGGGCTGGCCCGTCGTCCTGAAAACACCCCGCGGCGGATATGACGGAAAGGGCGTCAGGATCGTCGCCTCCGCCGATGAAGCCGCAGAAACCGCCGACTGGTTCGCCGCCATGAGTCCCCTGCTGGCCGAGGCGAAGGTCGAATTCACGCGGGAGCTCTCCGCACTGGTGGCACGCAATCCCGACGGCGAGGCCCGGGCATGGCCGGTGGTCCACACCATCCAGGTGGACGGCGTTTGCGACGAGGTGATTGCCCCCGCACTGGATATTCCGCTGGAGGTCGCTGCCGCGGCCGAGGACGCCGCCCTGCGCATCGCGGCGGAGCTGGACGTGACCGGCGTCCTGGCGGTGGAACTCTTCGAAACCCCCGGCGCCGGAGCCGGGTTCCTGATCAACGAACTGGCAATGCGGCCGCACAACACAGGTCACTGGACCCAGGACGGCTCCATCACCAGCCAGTTCGAACAGCATCTGCGTGCCGTCCTGAACCTGCCCCTGGGTGCCACCGATGCGCTGGCACCCGTGACTGTGATGAAGAACTTCCTGGGCGGGGACAACCAGGATCTGTTTTCCGCATACCCCATGGCCCTTGCCTCCGAGCCCGCCGCGAAGGTCCACTGCTACGGCAAGTCCGTACGGCGCGGCCGCAAGATCGGCCACGTCAACCTGGTGGGCAGTTCCACCGCAGAAGTGGACTCCGTCCGGCGCCGTGCCGCAGCTGTGGCCGGCATCATCCGGGACGGCCGTGCAGCCGCCGAAGAACCATCCGCACTTTTCGAGGAGAACGCATGAGCGCTGAAGCCACCCCCGCTGCCGCTTCCGGCCCCAGTCCCCTGGTGGGCCTGGTCATGGGCTCCGACTCGGACTGGCCCGTGATGGAGGCGGCGGCAGAAGCCCTGGCCGAATTCGGCATCCCTTTTGAGGCGGACGTCGTCTCCGCCCACCGCATGCCCACCGAAATGATCCGGTACGGCCAGACTGCCCACGAACGTGGGCTGCGTGTCATCATCGCCGGTGCCGGCGGGGCGGCCCACCTGCCGGGGATGCTCGCCAGCGTCACGCCCTTACCCGTAATCGGCGTGCCGGTGCCGCTGAAGACCCTGGACGGGATGGACTCCCTGCTGTCCATCGTCCAGATGCCCGCCGGCGTGCCGGTGGCCACTGTATCCATCGCGGGAGCCCGGAACGCCGGTCTGCTGGCCGTCCGGATGCTGGCGTCCGGCACCGACGAGCTTGCCGCTTCACTGCGTGCGGATCTCCTGGACTTCGCCGCCGACCTTAATGCTGTGGCCTCGCGCAAGGGTGCCAGCCTGCGGCAAAAGGTCAGCGAAGTCTTCCCTGAAGGTTCCGGCGCTCTTCGGGGCAGCCGTTAGGGCGGCGGGCATGGCCACCAGCAGCAGTGTGCCCCACACTGGTTCCGGCCCGTCCCTCATGGACCCGGTCCGCTACCCGGTCAGCGCTTCCTCCCCGGTGCGCACCAAGCGCGCCTTCGTGCTGATCCTGCTGACGCTCCTGCTTCCGGGCAGCGCCCAGCTCGTTGCTGGCGACAGGAAACTGGGACGGACGGCACTGCGCGTAACGCTCTCTGCATGGGCGGTCCTGCTGCTGGCCGTACTCCTGCTCCTGCTCGACCGAAGCCTGGTCATCAGCGTCGTCACCAACCCTGTCACGTCCCTGGTCTTGGTGGTCCTCCTCGCGGCGCTGGCCCTCGGCTGGTCGTTCCTTTTCCTGAACACACTGCGCCTCATCCGCCCTGTGCTGCTGGCACCCCGGGCGCGTCCCGCCGTCGGGATTGCCCTAGTGCTGGCGCTGGTCCTCGGCAGCGGCTCAGTGGGCTACGCCGCCTACCTCCTGAATGTGGGCCGCAACGCCATCGGCAACATCTTTTCGTCCGGCCCGGCAATCAAGGCCGTGGAAGGACGCTACAACTTCCTCCTGATGGGCGGCGACGCGGGCGACGACCGCACCGGCCGCAGGCCGGACAGCCTTTCCGTCCTGAGCGTTGACGCCGAGACCGGTCAGACCGCCATTATTTCGGTCCCCCGGAACTTCCAGAACGCGCAATTCAGCGCAGGCTCCCCCATGCGTTCCATCTACCCTGACGGCTACAACTGTGGCAACGAATGCCTGATCAATGCCATCAACACCGAGGTCACCAACGAACATGCAGACCTCTACCCGGGGGTGCCCGATCCCGGCGCCCAGGCAACCATGGAGGCCGTCTCCGGAACACTGGGCATGCAGATCCAGGCCTACGTCCTCGTGGATATGGACGGCTTCTCCAAGCTCATCGACGCCATGGGCGGCATCCATATCAAGGCCGGCGGCTGGGTACCGATCAGCGGCGAGACCATTGACGAAGCCAACGGAATCCACGGGATGCCCCTCGGCTGGATCCCCGCCGGCGAGAACAAGCTGGATGGCTTCCACGCGCTCTGGTACGGGCGCTCCCGGGAGTTCGTGGATGATTATGCCCGGATCGCCCGCCAGCAGTGCGTGCAGCAGGCCATGCTGAAACAACTGGATCCCGCCACCTTGCTGTCCAAGTTCGAGGACATCGCCAATGCGGGAACCAAGGTAGTGGACTCCAACATCTCCTCCACCCAGCTGGGCAGCTTCCTGGACCTCGCCATCAAAGCCAGGGGCAAGGACGTCAAGAGGCTCACCATCGGGCCGCCCGACTTCGACCCGTCGTTCTCCACCAATCCGGACTTTGACCAGATCCACCAGCGGGTGGACCAGGTGCTGGCGTCCGCATCTGCCAAGGGTGCACAGTCCGCAGAAATTCCCGACGGCGGGGCCGCAGTTCCACAGGCAGGCGCCGGACATGTCCAGGCGGCAGGGGCTGTCCCGGCCGCGCTGCCCGAAACGGCAAAGGCAGGGCAGCAGCCCCCGCCGTCGGACTTCACCCCGGTGACCACGACGCCGGATGGCGAACCGATCACCGAAGCAATGCTCAACGACCTAAAGCGCCAAGGCGATGAAGAGGCTATCCGCCAGCTCGTGGCCACTAACGGACAGTGCGCCCCGCTGTAGCGCACGGCCATTGACGGCCAGCAACTCATCACTGCCCATACCCCTAAGGAACGGAACCGTTTTGTACGAGATTGAGAACGTCCTCAGGGACTACGCCTGGGGGTCGACGACTGCCATCGCCTCACTGCTGGGCCGTCCCGAATCCGGGCGGCCCGAGGCGGAACTGTGGATCGGCGCGCATCCCGATTCTCCCTCGGTGGCCCACGTCCCGGAGGACCGGACCACGAGCCCTCTCGATGCGCTGGTCTCTTCCGACCCCGAACACTTCCTGGGCGCGGAATCCGTTTCCGCCTTTGGCCCGCGGCTGCCGTTCCTGGCCAAGATCCTTGCGGCCGCGCAGCCGCTCTCCCTCCAGGTCCACCCAAGCCTTGAACAGGCGCGGGAAGGGTTTGCCCGGGAAAACGGGGCCGGACTCGATCCGCATGCCCCAAACCGGAACTACAAGGATGACAACCACAAGCCGGAGATGATCTTCGCGCTCACTCCGTTCGAGGCGCTGTGTGGCTTCCGCCCGGCAGCTGAGACGCGCCGGATCCTGCAGCACATTGCCGGGGCCTTCCCGGGCCGTGAACAGGCCCCGGCGCTGCTTCAGGCCCTCATCGACGATCTCGCTGCCGGGGATGAGGGTGCCGGGCTCCGCCAGGCCTTTGAGCGGCTGATCACCGGGGGCGAGGCGGTTGCAGGGGAAACGGCCCTGGTGGTGGAAGCCCTGCTTTCCGGCGGGTCGCTTGAGCCGTTCCAGGCCGAGCTGGGCACGGTCATCAGCCTTAATGAAAAGTACCCGGGCGACCCGGGCGTCCTGATCTCGCTGCTGCTGAACAGGATCTCGCTCAAGCCCGGAGAGGCCGTCTATCTTCCCGCCGGGAACGTGCACGCGTACCTGCACGGCCTGGGCGTGGAAGTCATGGCGTCCTCCGACAATGTCCTCCGGGGCGGCCTGACGCCCAAGCACGTGGACGTCCCGGAGCTCCTGCGTACCATCGACTTCCACCCGGTGGCTGTACCAATGCTGGCTGCGGAACGGACGGTGATGGACCAGGAACTGTTCCGTCCACCGTTCCGGGAGTTCCAGCTGCAGCGCATCGAGCTCGGGCCAGGCTCGGGGCCGGTTCCGCTGGCGCAATCAGGCGCAGCGGTAGTGATCGTGGTAGCCGGTTCCGTGTACCTCGACTCCCCCAAGGGCGATCTGGAGCTGTCCCGGGGCGGCAGCGCATTCATCGCCGCGGCGGAAGCTCCGGTCAACGTGCACGCAGTGGCTGGGAGCGCCGAGCCGGCCCTGGCATTTGCCGTCACCACCGGTCTCTGAGCCCGCTCCGCTACAGCAACAAAGGGCGACGGCGGCACCCTGGAGGGTGCCGCCGTCGCCCTTTGTCCTGGCGGCTCAGTTGCCGGGCCGCAGCTTCCGTATCAGTGGGCGGATCTGCCCGGCTGCGGTCTTCAGCAGCCGGCGCCCCTGCTGGAGGCCCTTGCGGGCCATCGGCATGGCCTTGGAATAGGCGGGGTAGAACGGGGACAGCGGCTTTTCCCAAGTGCCCAGGAGCATGTCTTCGTGCCGCGCGAACTGCTTCTTGAAGTCGGAGATGCCGTCGTTGAGCAGGCCGTTGAAGTCGTACCGGGTGCAGCCGTCCTCGCGCATTGACGTCAGGGCCGCCCACTTCACGCCGTAGTTCACGCGCTGCTTCTGGCCTTCGGCCGACACCCCGCCGTAGAGTTCGAACGCGGTGGCGCCGCTGCGCGACAGCCACGTGAAGGCAAGCAACTGTTCCCCGTCGAACGCACCGATAATCGGGGACGCGTCGCCGAGGTTCCGGAAGATGTCCCGGTAGTACTGGTCTTCGTGGATGCCGAAGCCCGCCCGCTCTGCGGTCTCATGGTAGATGGCCAGGACCTGTTCCAGCTCGGATTCGTTCTTGACCTTGCGGAACTCCACGTCACTGCGCATCGCCTTGCGGATGTTGGCCCGGGTGGACTTGGACATCTCCGCCATCAGTTCGTCGTCGGTCCGGGTGAGGTCCAGGATGAGCGTGCGGGGAATGAGGACGGTGTTGGTCGATTCCCGGAAGCCGGAAGAAGCCACGGCACCGGCAAAAGCGGAGTCCCGGTCCCAGTCCGGCTCGATGCTGAGGGCCACAGCCTGGTGGCGGAGTGCGGCGTGTTCGGCCAGGCGGTTGAGGACCTCCTGGGCGTGTTCCAGGGAACACATCGGGCCGCGCGGGATGTAGGCCAGTGCCCGGAAAGGGAAGGGAAGACGGCGGATGAGCAGCTGGGCGCTGCCGACGGTTACGTCCCCCGACTTGACCAGGACCCGGTCCACGGACCAGCCATGCATCGCTTTGGTCTCGCCCCACCCCCACAGCTGTTGCGGGTGTCCCTGGAACTTGTCGACGTTTTCGTCCCAGAGGGCGCGGTCAGTACAGGGAACAACAGCAGGAATCATGGCTTAAACCCTATACCAAGGCATTAACGGCAAAACCCCGGTGCGCACGTGGGCGCCCCGGGGTTTGCCATCCGGCACTGGACGCGGATCAGCTCTTGCGGGCGTAGTTCTCCCACTTGCTGGCCTGGTGCTCGCCTTCGACAAACCGGATCGTGCCCGACTTGGACCGCATCACGATGGACTGGGTCAGGACCTTGTCCTTGGAGTAGCGCACGCCCTTGAGCAGGTCACCGTCTGTGATGCCCGTGGCGGCAAAGTAGCAGTTGTCGCTGGAGACGAGGTCGTTCGTGGACAGCACGCGGTCCAGGTCGTGGCCGGCGTCGATGGCCTTCTGCTTTTCCTCGTCGCTGGTGGGCCAGAGGCGGCCCTGGATGACGCCGCCCAGGGACTTGATGGCGCAGGCGGCCACGATGCCCTCAGGCGTACCGCCGATGCCCATCAGGGCGTCCACGCCGGTGCCGGAGCGGGCCGCCGCGATGGCGCCGGCGACGTCGCCGTCCATGATGAACTTGGTGCGCGCGCCGGCTTCGCGGATTTCCTCCACGAGCGGGCGGTGCCGGTCACGGTCCAGGATCATCACGTTGAGCTGGTTCACCTTCACGCCCTTGGCCTTGGCGATCAGGTGCAGGTTCTGCTTGACCGGAAGGCGCAGGTCCACCATGTCCGCGGCTTCAGGGCCGGTGACGAGCTTTTCCATGTAGAAAACGGCAGAAGGATCGAACATGGAGCCGCGCTCGGCGACAGCCAGGACGGCCAGCGCATTGTTGATGCCCAAGGCGGTCAGGCGTGTCCCGTCGATCGGGTCAACGGCAACGTCCACCTCGGGGCCCGTGCCGTCGCCAACGCGCTCCCCGTTGAACAGCATGGGGGCTTCGTCCTTTTCGCCTTCGCCGATCACCACGACGCCATTGAAGTGGACGGTCTGCAGGAAGGAACGCATGGCGTCCACGGCTGCACCGTCGGCGGTGTTTTTGTCACCGAAACCAACCCAGTGGCCGCCGGCGATGGCAGCGGCTTCGGTGACCCGGACGAGTTCAAGGGCAAGGTTGCGGTCCGGCTCGTCGTGGCCCACAGCAAGGGACGGTGAAATCGTGGAGTACTTCTGGGTCATGGACGCTGGTGACACGTGAACCTCTTCTTCGAGTGGCGATCATTGAACCCGCCTGCCGGTGCAGCAGAACGGTGATTCCTCTGCTATCGATCATAGTCGGGGCGCCGTGCCGCGGGCGGCCCCGTGACGCGGCTCCGCAATGTACGCCGGCCGGGCCCGGGCGCTCCCGGCCGGCCCGAATGGAAGTCCGGTTCAGGGATGGGCGACTATAGAGGGGTGAATGACATCCAGGAAGCCACCAGTCCCAGCCCGGAAGGGGCGCAGCCCGAAGGCCGTCCGGCCCCGGCGGGCGGCAGTGCGGATACCCCCATCAGGCCCGTGATTCCGGCGGCGGCTGCCAAACGCGCCAACGCGTCGGTGATCGGCATGATCATCGCCCTGGTCCTCAGCATCGCCGCGTTCCTGCCCGTTGTCCTCATGAACCCGCAGCCGAAAAGTGACGGCTACCGGCCGGACGTGGATGTTGCGTCGGTGGCGCGGAACGCGGCGGATGTGGCCGGTTTCACACCGGTTGCTCCGGACACGGGCAACACCTTCCGCGCGAACTATGCCCGGTGGGAGGCAGGGACAGCCAATGGTGTCCCCACCTGGGAAGTGGGGTACCTCACCCCCAAGACCTCCTTCATCGCCCTGGTGCAGACCACTAAAGCCAACCCCACCTGGCTGCTCCAACAGACCAAGAACGCTCCCGTCACCGGGACCCGGAATGCCGGCGGCCAGGACTGGGAACTGCGGGATACCGGCAAGGGCGAAAAGTCCATGATCCTGAACTACCGGGGCAGCACCGTGATCCTCTCCGGGGCCGCGCAACTGGACGAACTGGCAACCCTGGCCACCGCCGTCGTCCGGTCCCTCGAAACCAACCCGGCAGTCACGGTTTCCCCGTCCGCCGTCCCCACCCCGTAAAGTGGGGGCCGTGACGACTAACCTGACCCCTGCACTGGCCTGGCGCCGCCTGCGCGAAGGCAACGAACGTTTCGTAAACGGCGAATCCTCCCACCCCAACCAGAACGCTTCACGGCGCTCCTCACTGGTGGACACGCAAAATCCCTTCGCCGTCATCTTCGGCTGCTCCGACTCCCGGCTTGCGGCAGAGATCATTTTCGACGTCGGCCTCGGTGACGTCTTCGTGGTCCGCACGGCAGGACAGGTGATTGACGACGCCGTCCTGGGCTCGCTCGAATACAGCGTCGCGGTGCTGGGGGTGCCGCTGATCGTGGTGCTCGGGCACGACAGTTGCGGGGCGGTCACGGCCACCCGGGATGCCGTTGAAACCGGCGAGATGCCCGCAGGCTTCATCCGCGATCTCGTGGAGCGCATCACGCCCTCCGTCCTGACGTCCCTGCGGAACAACCAGACCGAGGTCAACGACATGGTGGTGGAAAACGTCAAGCAGATGTCCCGGCGCCTTGCCGACAGTTCGCGTGTGATTTCCGACGCAATTGAGGGCGGCCGGACCGCGGTGATCGGCCTCTCCTACCGGCTGGCGGAGGGCCGCGCCGACCTTGTTTCCGGAATCGGCGAGCTTTAACTGCGCCCGGCGGCGGTCCTTCGGGCCGCCGCCAACGCTGCCTTAACGGTTTTCGATGGGGCGCCCGATCGCCATAAGCTAGCCCCATGACTTCCACTGAAGAGTTCCGCATTGAACATGACACGATGGGCGAAGTCCGCGTCCCCGTGAACGCACTGTACCGCGCGCAGACGCAGCGGGCAGTGGAGAACTTCCCTATTTCCGGCAAGACCCTGGAGCGCACCCACATCGAGGCGCTGGCACGGGTCAAGAAGGCTGCAGCCCAGGCCAACGCAGAACTGGGCGTGCTCGACGGAGAGCTGGCCAAGGCGATTGCTGACGCTGCCGATGAGGTGGCTGCGGGCAAGTACGACGGCGACTTCCCCATCGACGTCTTCCAGACCGGTTCCGGCACCTCCTCGAACATGAACACCAACGAGGTCATCGCCGAACTGGCGACCCGCGCGCTGAAGGCCGCCGGCAGCGACAAGGTGGTCCACCCGAACGACCACGTCAACGCCTCGCAGTCCTCCAACGACGTGTTCCCCACCTCGGTGCACGTTGCCGCAACCTCCGCACTGATCAACGACCTCATCCCCGCGCTGGGTTACCTGGCCGAATCGCTGGAACGCAAGGCGGCCGAGTTCAAGGACGTCGTCAAGTCCGGCCGCACCCACCTCATGGACGCCACCCCGGTGACCCTGGGGCAGGAGTTCGGCGGCTACGCCGCACAGGTCCGCTACGGCATCGAGCGCATCAACGCCTCGCTTCCCCGCGTTTCCGAGGTTCCGCTGGGGGGCACCGCCGTGGGCACCGGCATCAACACCCCTGCCGGCTTCCCTGAGCGCGTCATCGAACTGCTCGCCACGGACACCGGGCTGCCGCTGACCGAGGCCCGCGACCACTTCGAGGCCCAGGCCAACCGCGACGGCCTCATCGAAGCGTCCAGCCAGCTGCGCAACATCGCCATCTCCTTCATGAAGATCAACAACGATCTCCGCTGGATGGGCTCCGGCCCCAACACAGGCCTGGGCGAAATCGCCCTCCCGGACCTGCAGCCCGGCTCCTCGATCATGCCCGGCAAGGTCAACCCGGTCATCTGCGAGGCTTCCATCATGGTCGCAGCCCAGGTCATCGGCAACGACACCGCCATCGCCTGGTCCGGCACCAACGGCGCTTTCGAACTGAACGTCGGCATCCCCGTGATGGCCGCCAACCTGCTCGAGTCCATCCGCCTGCTGGCCAACACCAGCCGCGTGATGGCGGACAAGATGATCGACGGCATCACCGCCAACGTTGAGCGCGCCCGCTTCCTGGCGGAGGCTTCCCCGTCCATCGTCACGCCGCTGAACAAGTACATCGGCTACGAGAACGCCGCCAAGATCGCCAAGACGGCCGTCAAGGAGGGCCTGACCATCCGCCAGGCCACCGAGAAGCTGGGCTTCGTCGGTGAAGGCGACGGCAAGGTCTCTGAGGCTGATCTCGACAAGGCCCTGGACGTTACCACCATGACGGCCCCGGCCCACAAGGCCTAGCAGCGCCAGTTCCACTCCGCGTACGACGGCGGCCGGCACCTTCCACACGGAAGGCTACCGGCCGCCGTCGTACTTAAGCGCGGCATCCAGAAGGTGCCACCGCGCGGGCCTTTAGGGCTCGAAGTGGACGGCACCGGAAGGGGAAAGGGCCTGGCGGATGCTGGTGAGGTGCCCGGGCATGAGTTCGGGAAGCTCGTCCAGGCCAAACCAGCCGACAGCCAGGGATTCGTCGTCATTGACCCTTGCCTCACCGGAGACGTAGCGGCACAGGAACACTACATCCAGGAACTCGCAGACGTCTCCGTTGGGGTAGGTGACCGGACCGACGGCGCCTACGGAGACCACGCGTTCGGCCTCCGCCACCACCGCGGTCTCCTCGAAGATTTCCCTCACCAGGCCCCGGGCGGGCTGCTCCCCCGGATCCAGCATGCCGCTGATGAGCGCCCACTGCCGGTTGTCCGCGCGCTGGGCCAGGAGGATCCGGCCGGCGTCGTCGACCACCACGCCCCGTACCCCCGGGACCCAGAGGGGATCGTTGCCGATTTTCTTGCGCAGCTTCAGGACGTATTCGGGTGCAGGCATACTGCCAGCCTACCGAAGAGCCGCTGACTTCCGCGGGCGCCCCGGGAGTGGTTCACGCAGGCAGCAGCATGGCGGCAGCGGCGCCGGCGAGCATGAACGGACCGAACGGTATGGCGGACTTCAGGGTGCCCCGCCGTGTCACCAGGATTGCCAGGGACCACAGCCCGCCCAGCAGGAAAGCCAGGAAGGTACCGGCGAACAGGTGCCCCCAGCTGAGGTAGCCAAGGTACATTCCCAGCACGCCGGCGAGCTTGACGTCCCCGAATCCCATGCCCGGCGGGTAAACGAAGCGCAATATGAAGTAGAAAAGCCAGAGGATGGCAGCGCCGGCAATCACGCGGACCAAAGGCGTGGCCAGAACCGCGCTGAGCGTCCCCCGGGCCGGATCGGGGCCGGTCCAGGCCACAGCGGCCGCCAGCAGGAGAAGCGCACCGGCCACGGCATAGGACGGGAAAACGATCCTGTTGGGCAGGAGGTGGTGCCGGACATCGATAATGGTGAGCCTGACGGCCATCACGGCAAAGTAGAGGCACGCCGCGAGTACCAGCCAAAAGGCAAGCGGTGTGTGCTGCCAGAGTTCGCCGAGTCGTCCGATCACCCCTCGGATGCTACTGGATCCACCCATTCCGGCCGTAGCACCGCCGCGTAAAATGTGGATATGTCCACCTGGGACTCCCGGCGTCGCCCGGCTCCGGATACTCCTGCCCCTGCGGACCTGGCTGCCATGTTCCGGAACCTGTGCCGCTCTTCGCCATGGAAATGGCAGTCCCTGCGGTTTGAGTACTGGGACCAGCCCTTTGCCTCTGCACCTGCCCCCGGAGCTCCCTTCGTCCGCGCCTGGCTTCGCCGTCCGGGGGCCCTGCGGCTGGAAAGTCCGGAGGGACTGGTCCTGCACAGCACCACCGGAATCAACGATTCCAGGGACGTCTTCTACGTGAGCGCCACCCGCAAGTCCTGGCTCCTCCCTCCGCACCTGGTCACCCCCGTCTACGACGACGCAGGCCTGGTGCGCCGCAGGCCCGAGGCCGCCTACGGCGAGCCGGGCTTCGGCAACGGCCGTTTCTCCGCCGCGCTTGACCCGGTGGAGCTCGCGGGCAACGCACCGCCACCCATCGAGTTTCCCGGCAGCAACGCCCTGGACATCCAGGACGTCCGGGACGCCGACCATGAAGGCCGCCCTGTCCTCGAAGCGGAGGTGGTACCGAACGCTGCCTACCGGCCCGCCGATCCGTCAGCACCGCTCTGCCTTCCCGGCAGGTCCCGACTCCGCGTGGACGTGGGTACAGGAATCTGCGTGTCCAGCCGGTCCCTGCAGCCCGACAAGGACGAATATGGACATTGGATCCGCATTATCGCCGTGGACGAGTACATGCTCGATGACCTCTTCCTGGCCGAGTCCATGAACCTGACCGACGTCCGCCGGCACATCAGCTGGGACGTGCCCGCCTGAGGGTGGCAGATCCCGGGCGTGCCATCGGCTAGGCTTCGCGGATGACGACGATGAGCTCCATCTGGCCCCTGTTCGACCTCAAGCTGAGGACGCCGCGCCTGGAGCTCCGCCCCATCACCGACCAGGACATCCCGGCAGCCGTCGATGCCGCCCGCAGCGGCATCCATGAACCGGGCAGGAATCCCTTCAGCACGCCCTGGTCCGAGCTGCCGGACGATGAACTCGGTCCCAACATGGCCCGCTGGTACTGGCGGTGCAGGGCTGAGTGCACACCGGAGAACTGGACTCTGCTCCTGGGCATCTGGCACGAGGGCCAGTTCGTCGGATGCCAGGACGTCGGCGCCAAGGAGTTGGCGGCGCTCAAGACCGTCAGCACCGGATCGTGGCTCAAGCAGTCCGTGCAGGGCGTTGGCCTCGGCAAGGAGATGCGCGCCGCCGTCGTCCTCTGGGCCTTTGACTGGCTGGGCGCCGAAGTTGCCGAATCCGAGGCCGCCCAGTGGAACACCGCTTCCCTCGGCGTCTCCCGCTCCCTCGGCTACGAACTCAACGGCATTACCCGCAAGGCCTGGGGCAGCAAGGTCCAAACAGTCCAGCACGTCCGCGTCACCCCGGACACGTTCAAACGCCCCGAGTGGTCCCTGCAGGTCCAAGGGCACGAGGCAGCGGCCAAGTTCCTCAGCGTGCGTTGATTGCCTGTCCGTGGCTGGGTACGCCGGGCCACGGTCCTTCTCCGTCGCTTAGACACAGCGCATAGGGCCACCTTCGGTCGCTGGGCGACCTACGGCGGCCGATGCGCCGCGATGCGCTCCTACGAGAAGGCCCGTAACCCGGCTTGGGCGTGGGGCAGCCTTCCGGCAGCGTGCGTCAAAGGCGAGGAACGAGCCAGCACGCAGAGGAAGGGTGCCCCACGCACCCCCGTCAGCCTTCCAGGAGCTCTGTCACCAGGGCGGCGATGGGAGAGCGTTCGGAGCGGGTGAGGGTGACGTGGCCGAAGAGCGGGTGTCCTTTCAGGGTTTCGACGACGGCTGCGATACCGTCGTGGCGGCCGACGCGGAGGTTGTCCCGCTGGGCGACGTCGTGGGTGAGCACGATCTTGGAGTTCTGGCCCATGCGGCTCATGACGGTGAGGAGGACGTTCTTTTCGAGCGACTGGGCCTCATCGACGATAACGAAGGCATCGTGAAGGGAACGTCCGCGGATGTGGGTGAGGGGCATGACCTCGAGCATGCCCCTGTCCATGACTTCCTCGACGACTTCCTGGCTCACCAACGCGCCGAGGGTGTCGAAGACTGCCTGCGCCCAAGGGTTCATCTTCTCGGACTCGGATCCGGGCAGGTAGCCAAGTTCCTGGCCGCCCACGGCATAGAGCGGCCGGAAGACGATGACCTTGCGGTGTTCGCGGCGTTCCAGCACGGCCTCCAACCCGGCACAGAGGGCCAGCGCCGACTTACCGGTGCCGGCGCGGCCTCCAATGGACACGATTCCGACGGCGGGGTCCATCAGCATGTCGATGGCCAGCCGCTGCTCGGCCGAGCGGCCGTGGAGGCCGAACACGTCACGGTCGCCCTTGACCAGGCGCACCTGCTTATCTGCACCCACCCGGCCGAGGGCGGAACCGCGGTTGGAGAGCAGGACAAGCCCGGTGTTGACGGGAAGTTCGGCTGCGGCGGGGATGAAGACGGGCTCGTGGCCGTACAGTGTTGCGATCTCCTGCTCGTCGGCCTCGATTTCGGCAACGCCCGTCCAGCCGGAGTCCTTGACCAGTTCGTTGCGGTACTCGTCTGCGGTGAGCCCCATGGCAGATGCCTTGACCCGCATGGGCAGGTCCTTGGAGACCACGGTGACGTCGCGTCCCTCGTTGGCCAGGTTCTTGGCCACCGCGAGGATTCGGCTGTCGTTGTCCCCGCTGCGGAAACCCAGCGGCAGTACTTCCGCGGAGATGTGGTTCAGTTCCACCATGAGGGTGCCACCCTCCTCGCCAATGGGAAGGGGCTGGTTCAGGCCGCCATGCTTGATCCGAAGGTCGTCAAGGAGCCTGAGCGCCTTCCGGGCGAAGTAGCCGAGTTCGGGATCGTGCCGCTTGGATTCCAGTTCGGTAATGACCACGACGGGAACCACCACCTCGTGTTCGGCAAACCGCAGGAGTGCATGGGGATCGGAGAGCAGGACAGAGGTGTCGATGACGAACGTGTGGATGTCGGCTTCCCTTCCGGAGACAGCAAAACCGGCCGCAGCATCAGTTGCCGCACCGGTTTCAAAGGTGGCTCGCTCGGCGCGAGAGGTAGCTTTCCCGCCCTGTCCAACCAGGACCTCGGGCAGTTGTTCAGAAGTAGCCACATCGACTCCAGCCCCGGGCGCAAGCCCGGAATTGTTATTGGTGAAGCGGCTCGGCCACGAGGCCGGGTCCGGCCTCCCATACAACCGGTGCGATGTTTCGCTCCATGTACTGGCCTCCCCGATCAGCCGGCGGTTTTGCCTGCTGATGGATATAACGTAAATCCACCACAGGTGATTTCCGCAACCATTTGGCCGCGATTTCTCTGGCGGATGTATGAACTCGTTATGAACCGGGGGTTTCAGGCGCCAAAGCGGCGCTGGCGGCCCGCGTAGTCCCGCAGGGCACGGAGGAAGTCCACCTTCCGGAAGGCGGGCCAGAGGGCCTCGCAGAAGTAGAACTCGCTGTAGGCGCTTTGCCACATCAGGAAGCCGGAGAGACGCTGCTCCCCCGACGTCCTGATAACCAGGTCCGGGTCCGGCTGGCCGCGCGTGTAGAGATAGCGGGAGATGTCATCCACGCACAGGTCATCGGCGAGCTTGGAGATGTCCATGCCCTTGGCCACGGCGTCGTGCAGCAGTTCGCGCACGGCATCCACGATCTCCCTGCGGCCGCCGTACCCTACAGCCACATTCACGTGGATCTTCTCCCTCACAGGGGTCCTGGTCGTGAGCTTGTTGAGCCGTTCGGCCAGGTAGTCGGGCAGCAGTTCCGGGGCGCCCATGGCGTGCACGGAGATGTTCGCGTCTTCGTCCAGCCGGTCCAGCGTGTTGGCGATGATGCCCATCAGGAGGTCCAGCTCCTCGCTGGAGCGGTTCATGTTGTCCGTGGACAGCATGTACAGCGTGACCACTTTGACGCCCAGCTCCTGGCACCAGCCCAGGAATTCGTGGATCTTGTCGGCACCCGCCTGGTGGCCCTGGCTGGTGGGGGCGTTGAACTGCTTGGCCCAGCGCCGGTTGCCATCGACCATGACGCCGATGTGCCGCGGAATGCGGTCGCGCGGGAGATCCTTGAGAAGCCGGCGCTCGTAATAGCCATAGAGGAACCCGGGCAACTCCACGCGTCCACTCACCTGACTTTCCTGCCGAACGTACATCCACATCCTAGGCTACCGCTCGCGGGAGCCTGGACCGGCAGTACAGAAACGCGGCACGAAAGCTATGTTACTCATCGGTAACTTACCGGACCGTAGGTTATTCTGGTGTCATGAACAGCCACTCCCCCGAGGCCTCGGCGGCACCCCCGCCGGAGGACCGGACTCCCGGCCTGCAACCGGAAGCCAGTGCCGTGGACGATGCCGCGGTCCGCCTGGCTGAGCTGCTGATGATCAAGCCGAAGTGGCGCGGATGGATCCACACGGTTACGGCTCCTCTCGCCCTGGTCGCCGGCGTCATCCTCGTCGCCCTTGCCCCCACGCCGGACCGCAAAGTCACGTCCGCCGTCTACGCCGCCACCGGCGTCCTGCTGTTCGGGGTGAGCGCGGTCTACCACCGCGGCAACTGGTCACCGCGCGTCAAGCTCGTCCTGAAGCGGCTGGACCACACCAACATCATGCTGGTGATCGCGGGCACCTACACCCCGCTGGCCTGGACGCTCCTGGAACGGGGACAGGCCGTGGTGCTCCTGTGGGTAATCTGGGCCGGAGCCATCCTCGGCGTCGCTTTCCGGCTGTTGTGGACTGACGCGCCCCGCTGGCTCTACGTGCCCATCTACATCGCACTGGGCTGCGGTGCGCTGTTCTACCTGCCGCAGTTCTTCCAGGCCAGCGTCACGGCGGCCGTGCTGGTTTGCGTGGGCGGCGTCCTGTACATCGCCGGCGCCGTCTTCTACGCGCTGAAGAAGCCCAATTTCAGCTACTACCACTTTGGTTTCCACGAACTCTTCCACGCTTTCACCGTGTTTGCATTCGCTGCCCATTTTGGGGCAATCGCCCTGGCGGTCCTTTCCTAGCGGCAGGCTCCCCAGGAAACGGCCGTTTCGGGGCCGGCCTACTCGCGGGGACGGGAAAGCCCGTTAGACGACCCGTCTTCCCTGGACTGACTGGACGGCCGGTGCGCACCGTCGTCGAGCCCGTCCTGGTCCTCCGCAGCTTCCACGTCCGCCGCAGCGGCGGCCGCCATGCGCTCTTCCTCCACCTGGGCCCGGTACCGGACGCGGCGGATCCGCCGCACCATGTCGACAATGAGCAGGGCGGTCGCCACGACGAAGAAGGCCGTCATGATGAATCCCAGCAGGCCCGGGGTCACCTGATCCTCGGAGATGCCGTCCCTGAGTGTCGGAGTGGGCAGCGGGGTGGGCGTGGTGGCCAGGCGGAGGAGCAGATAATGCACGGTTGAAACCTTCTGGTGGAACGGATGCAGCAGGAAGCGGACGGAGTGTCGCCGCGGCTATCTTCTACGCAAGATAGAAATTGTCTGCCCTGTCTATCTTAGCCCTGCAAACAGGTCCTTTTCGGGGAGCTCCGAGTGCACTCGTGAATGAATCAGCGAATAGTCCTCCCAGGGCCAGACCCGGCGCTGCATCTCCGGCGAAACGGCGAAGAAGAATCCAAGGGGGTCCACCTGTGTCCGGTGGGCGCGCAGCGCGTCGTCGCGCACCTCGAAGAAGTCTCCGCAATCCACCTGCGTGGTGGTGGCATGGGCGGCCGGTGGCGGCGTGTGTCCCTCGGCGTCGGACTCCAGCCAGGCGGCCAGCCGCTCGGCATACGGGGACTGCAGCCCGGCCTCTTCCAGGGCGAAATGAAGCGCCCGGAAACGCTCGGGGCTGAACGCCCGGTCGTAGTAGAGCTTGCTCGGCTCCCACGGCTCCCCCGCCCCAGGGTAGCGTTCGGCATCGCCCGCCGCTTCAAAGGCTTCCACAGCCACCCGGTGGGCCATGATGTGGTCCGGATGCGGGTAGCCGCCGTTCTCGTCGTAGCTGAGGATGACGTGGGGCCTGAAAGACCGGACCAGCCGCACCAGGGGCGCTGCGGCCTGGTGCAGCGGCAAAGTGGCGAAGGAACCCGACGGGAGGGGCGGAAGCGGGTCTCCTTCCGGAAGGCCCGAGTCGACAAACCCCAGCCAGCGCTGGCGGATGCCGAGGATGGTGGCGGCGCGCTGCATTTCCAGCCTGCGTGCGCCGGCCATGTCCCGCTTGGGATGCGGCTCGCCCTCCACTGCGGGATTCTGGATGTCTCCCCGCGATCCGTCCGTGCAGGTTGCCACGAGGACATCCACGCCGGCAGCCGCGTACATGGCCATGGTGGCAGCGCCCTTGCTGGATTCGTCATCCGGGTGGGCGTGGACCGCGAGCAGCCGGAGCGGCACCTGGGGGTTGCTGGACGCTGTCATGGAAGGGACGGCTCCTTATTCTTCTTTCGCGGCATGATGGCAGCTGTCGGATGATGTGGGGGCGCCCCGCCCTGCGGCGGCCACGGCCAACGCAGGGAGTATGGGGAAAGGGCACTAAACTGGTCTGGTGACTTCCCCGGACCAGCCGGCCCAACCCGCGCCCGCAGACACTAGCCTAGCCAATCGGTATGGTGCTAAAAAGCGCCGGCTCTCCCCCAAGGCTGCCCGGGTTGTGATCGGAGTGGCGTTGGCTGGGGGAATCGCTTTCCTGGGGTGGGCCACCACGTCCAGCTCGCTGTCCGGGGTGACCTTCAAGGACGTTGGCTACAGCACCACCGATTCAACGCTCGCCGAAGTGGACTTCCAGGTCACCAGGGAGCCGGCCAAACCCGTCAAGTGCGCCGTGAAGGCCCTCGATTCAAAGTTTGCGGTAGTGGGTTGGAAAGTGGTGGACGTTCCGCCATCGGCGGCAGATGGAACGCCCGACGGCGGCAGGACAGTGGCCCAGCGCGTCACCTTGCGCACCGAGTCGGCGTCGGTCTCCGGCGTGGTGGACAGCTGCTGGATACCGGGCGGAGAGTCATAGGTCGTGTGACGTGCAACGCTTCAGTGTTGGGTTATCTCCAGTGGATTGACTACAATGGAGAGATACCTTTACCCCGCTGAGCTGGTTACTGTTCCACAAGTGGCCACCGTGGCGGGGTCTTTTGCATGTAGGACCACTAGAGGAGAAGTCCGTGTCTACCACCAACAGCGCATCTGCAGCCTGGCTCACCCAGGAAGCTTTTGACCGCCTGAAGGCAGAGCTGGACCACCTTTCCGGCGCAGGCCGGGCGGAGATCGTCCAGAAGATTGAAGCAGCGCGGCAAGAGGGGGACCTCAAGGAAAACGGGGGCTACCACGCGGCCAAGGAGGAACAGGGCAAGATCGAAGCCCGTATCCGCCAGCTGACGGTGCTGCTCCGTGACGCCCATGTGGGTGAAGCGCCTGCCGATGACGGCATCGTTGAACCCGGCATGATTGTGGTCGCCAGGATCGCCGGTGACGAGGAGACCTTCCTGCTGGGTTCGCGCGAGATCGCTGGCGACTCCGACCTGGATGTGTTCAGTGAAAAGTCGCCCCTTGGTGCAGCCATCCTGGGCCATAAGGAAGGCGAAACCCTCAGCTACGTTGCGCCCAACGGCAAGGACATCAAGGTGGAGATCCTCTCTGCCAAGCCGTACGCCGCGTAGCGTAACCATCCGGCGCAGACAACCGGCGGCCGCCCCCACGGGGGACGGCCGCCGGTTCGCTTTAACGCTCCCGGGCTGGTCCAGCTGCGTTGGCACGGACCCGGATCAGACCTGCCGCGTGACGGCGGGCAGGCGCGGACGCAGCAGCAGGGCGGCCACCACCCCACCGGCGGCGCCGCCGAGGTGCGCCTGCCAGCTGACGTACCCGGCCACGAACGGCAAAGCGCCCAGCAGGATGCTTCCGTAGCCCATGAAGAGGACCGCTGCGAGCAGGATCTGCCGCCAGCTGCGGTTGAAGAATCCCCGCACCAGGAGGAACGCAAAGAGCCCGAAGACCAACCCCGAGGCCCCCACGGTGACGCCGTCGCCAATAAGCCAGACCGTGAGGCCGCTGCCGAGCCAGCTGAAAGCCAGCGCGGTGAGGAACACCCGCAGCCCTGAAAGGAACACCAGGAAACCGAAGATGACCAGGGGAAGGCTGTTGGACAGCAGGTGGTTCAGGTTGGCGTGCAGGAGCGGGAAGGTCAGGATGTCCAGCAGCCCGTCGGGGCTCCTCGGCCGCAGGCCGAAGGTCCGGTTAAGTGCTCCCATCATCAGCGTGTTGAGCACTTCGATGGCGAACAGCAGCGCCACGAACCCGCCAAGGACCGCCAGTCCGGCCCTTGCGCGGGAGGCAATGGTGTGGCGCTCCGGATCCCGCCCGTCACCCGTGGGTCCGCTGACCGGTCCCGCCATCGCCGTTCCTAATGCACCACGATTGGCTGGAAGCCCTCGGCGCGGAGGGCGCTGAGTACCTGTTCCCCGTGCTGGTGGCCTTTGGTTTCCAGGTTTACGGTGATGGAGACGTCGCCCATGCTGATGGAGCCACCCACCCGGGTGTGGTCCAGGCCGGTGACATTGGCGTCGTTTTCGGCGATGATGCGGGCGATCGTTGCCAGCGAACCCGGGCGGTCATCCAGCATCATCCGCACCGTCATGTAACGGCCTGCAGCGGAAAGGCCGCGCTGGATCACCTTAAGCATCAGCATGGGGTCGATGTTGCCGCCCGACAGGACGGCCACGGTGGTTCCGGGGTTCTCGATCTTGCCGTCCATGAGGGCAGCCACGCCCACGGCGCCTGCTGGTTCCACCACCATCTTGGCCCGTTCCAGCAGGAAGATCAGGGCGCGGGCCAGCGAGTCTTCACTGACGGTGACCACATCATCAACCAGTTCCCGGATGATGCTGAAGGGCAACTGCCCCGGGCGGCCCACCGCGATGCCGTCGGCCATGGTGGACACCTTTTTGAGCGGCACCAGGGCGTCGGCGGCAAGCGAGGGCGGGTACGCTGCGGCGTTCTCCGCCTGGACACCAATGATCCGGATCTCCCGGCCGAGTTCCCGGGCGCGCGCCTTGATGGCGACCGCGACCCCTGCCAGCAGTCCCCCGCCGCCTACGCCCATGAGGACGGTATCGACGTTGGGGACCTGCTCCAGGATTTCCAGGCCCACAGTCCCCTGGCCTGCCACCACGTCCACGTTGTCGAAGGGGTGGACGAAGACCATGCCCGTTTCATTGCTGTAGCGCTGGGCCTCGGCGAGTGCCTCGTCCACGTTGTGTCCATGCAGCACCACTTCGGCGCCGTGGCTGCGGGTGGCGGCAAGCTTGGGCAGTGCTACGCCGAGGGGCATGTAGATACGGGCCTTGATGCCAAGGCTCTTGGCGGCGACGGCGACTCCCTGTGCGTGGTTGCCGGCGGACGCTGCCACTACCCCCCGCTTTTTCTCGTCCGGGGAAAGCCGGGCCATCCGAACGTAAGCGCCGCGCACCTTGAACGAGCCGGCACGCTGGAGGTTCTCGCACTTGAAGTACACCTCGCCGTTCACCATGCCGCCAAGGGCCCGCGACGATTCCACAGGGGTGCGCGCAATAATCCCGTCAAGCAGCTTCTGCGCCTCAAGGACATCGTCCAGTGTGACGGGAAGGGTTTCAAGGATCTTCACGGACTACTCTCCTCTGGGTTCCGCCCGGCTGCCTTCCGGCGAGGAGGCACGGGCATCACGGTGTTCGGCTGGAGTGCCTGCCGCGGTGTCCCCCACGTCATCGGATGCAGTCCGGGGTTCAACATCCTGGATGGTGTTGTCCCCGCCCGCTCCGGCGGTGATGGGCTTCCCGGCAATTACCGGCACCTGTTCATGTTCCCACGTTCTGGCGGCGATGTAGCGAACGGCCGAGTTTGCTACGGCCAGGATGGGTACGGAGAACAAGGCTCCGGGGATGCCCGCGAGGTAGGAACCGGCCGCAACGCTAAGGATCACGGCTACAGGGTGCAGCGATACCGCCTTGCCCATGACCAGGGGTTGCAGGATATGGCCTTCCAATTGCTGGACCAACAGGACGATGGCCAGCATGACCAGGGCGTTTACGGGTCCGTTGGCCACAAGGGCCAGAAGGACGGCGACGGCGCCCGTCACCAGGGCGCCGACCACCGGAATGAAGGATCCAAGGAAGACCAGCACACCCAGGGGAAGCGCCAGCGGGACGCCAATAATCGCCGCGCCCACGCCGATGCCGAGCGCGTCGACGGCCGCCACGAACATCTGGATGCGTGCGTAGCTGACCATGGACGCCCAACCCCTATGGCCGGCCCCGAAGGTGGCGGCTCGGGCTTTGCGGGGAAGCATCCTGACCAGGAACGCCCAGATCCGGTCACCTTCCAGGAGGAAGAAGATGAGGATGAAGAGCGAGAGAAGCATCCCGGCGGCGAAGTGTCCGGCGGTGCTGCCAAAGGACAGGGCGCCGCTGACGATGCTGCTGCTGTTGTTCTGGAGCGCGTCCGTGGCTTCCTTGACATACTGGTCGATCTGGGTGGCGGTGAGGTGCAGGGGGCCCGCGGAAAGCCAGTCCTGGACCTGCCGGACGCCCTCAAGCGCCTGGGAGTAGAGCTCGCCGAACCCGACCGCCAGCTGCCTGCCCACCAGTGCCAACGCACCGGCGATGACGCCGATGAAGCCAAGGACAGTCACGGCGACGGCCAGCCCCGCCGGCAGTCCCCGCCGCTTCAGCCAAGCCGTGACGGGGCTGAGCAGTCCGGCGAGGAGGGCCGCCACCATGATCGGAATAATCAGGAGGGTGATGTGGCTGAGGAGCCAAACCAGAGTCCCCACCATCAGGAGTATCAGGCCGAGGCGCCACGACCAGGAAGCGGCGATGCGGATGCCGTACGGTATGTCCTTGTCCAGTTCGCGGTCAGTGAGCACCCGAAGGGGCGCAGCGGCGGCCGGCGCCGCTGGAGCCGAATGGGCGGGAGCTGGGTGGGCCAGGGTAACGTCGTCCTCTTTTGGCGTCATATCCCCATACTTCCGCAGCCCCAGCCCAAAGCAAACTAGCGGGCCGCTGCGCCGGGTCGGTAGTCGATGCCCCACTGCATGCTGAAGGATTCTCCGGGGTCAAGCCAACGGAGCCCCTCCCCTGAGTTGAACGCGTTCGCGGGCCCGGTCATCGGCTCTATGGCCACAGCCCGTTCCCTCCCCGGATACACCGTGCTCACGTAAACGTGGACGTAACGGCAGGCTTCGTCCTGCCAGAGGGAGACCTCACTGCCGTCAGCCGCAGCCAGGATGTGGCGGGCCCGGCCGTCCCGGTAATGGAGGTCCGTCAGGGCAACATCCACTGCCAGGTCCGCCACACGCTGCCCGGAACGGAAGTCCACATCGCCGTCAACAGGGGCCGAACTGCGGGGAATCAGGCGCTCGTCGGTCACCAGCCGGGTGTCGGCGGAAACCGTCAGCCGCAGTTCCTCAACCGGTGTGTCGCCAACCCGCAGATAGGGATGCGCCCCCAGCACGAAGGGCGCCCCGGCCGAGGCGTCATTGGTGAGGGTTTGCCGGACGTGGAGCCCAAGGTCTTCGGAAAGTCGGTATTCCACGCGGTGGCGCACCAGGAACGGGTAGCCGTGCTGCGGGAAGACCGTCGCCTCCAGTGCCACGCCAAACCGGGACTCCTCCACCAGTGCGTAGCCGGTATTCCGCAGCAACCCGTGGCTGGCGTTATTGCGGGAAACCTCGGTGATATCCAGCTGCTGCTTACGGCCATCGAGGAACCATTGCCCGTCCTCCACCCTGTTGGCCCAGGGCGCCAGGGTAATGCCGGAACCGCCGGGGGAAATCTCGTCATCACCGTACGTTTCGGTCAGCAGGACGCCGCCCCGGGTGAATGAGCGCAGCCCGGCGGCGAGTTCGGTCACCACGGCAACAGCGTCGCCCCGGCGCAGTTCATATTGGCGTCCCGTGGCGCAGGACCGGATGGACGTCGGTTCCGTGTTTCCTTGTTCTGAAGAGGCTGTCATGGGCATTACCGTACAACGGGCCAGCGCAGACCCCATATCCGTTCCTGTTACTTTTTGTTGGAAACTATTCATTCTTGAGCGTTTGTGCGAAAATTCTTTCATGACCGGGATTACCAGCACCAGACTCTCCGACGGGCGGGAGCTGATCTACTTCGACGACGCGGGCACCCGCGACTCACGCGCCGCGCATCTCACCGCCGATCACCGGGGGCTGCCGCCCCGTGGCGAACCGGGCGAGGTCCGCTTCGATGCCCTGACGGGTGAATGGGTGGCCATCGCCGCCCACCGCCAGGCCCGCACCCACCTGCCGCCGGCAGACCAGTGCCCCATCTGCCCCACCACTCCCGGCAACGCGTCAGAAATTCCGGCGGCGGACTATGACGTGGTGGTCTTCGAAAACCGGTTCCCTTCCCTTGGACCGGCACTGGGCCCCGTCCCGCAGAACGCCGTCTGGGGAACGAAAGGCCCCGCCTACGGCCGGTGCGAGGTGGTCTCCTTTACTCCCGAGCACACAGGATCCTTCAGCGGCCTGAGCCCGGAGCGGTCCCGCACGGTGATCGAAGCCTGGTCGCAGCGCACCGCCGCGCTCAGCGCCCTGGCCGGCATCAAGCAGGTCTTCCCGTTCGAGAACCGGGGTGCGGACATCGGGGTTACGCTGCACCACCCGCACGGACAGATCTACGCTTACCCTTACGTCACGCCCCGCGCCGGCGTGCTGGGCAGTGCCGCCCGGAAGTACTTCGACGCACACGACGGGCGGGACACCCTGACCGGATCCCTGCTGCGTGCCGAGCGGGAAGACGGCAGCAGGATGGTCCTGGAAGGGACCCATTTCAGCGCCTATGTGCCCTTCGCAGCCCGATGGCCGCTGGAGATCCACCTGGTCCCCCATCGCCACGTCCCGGACCTGGCCGGCTTAAACGGGGCGGAAAAGGACGAGCTGGCACAGGTCTACCTGGACCTGCTCAAGCGGGTGGACGCCCTTTATCCCACCCCCACCCCCTACATCTCCGCCTGGCACCAGGCCCCGCTGGACGACCTCTTCAGGCCGGCCGGTTACCTCCACCTCCAGCTGACCTCTCCGCGCCGCGCCGCCGACAAACTGAAGTACCTGGCCGGGTCGGAGGCGGCCATGGGCGCGTTTATCAACGACACCACACCCGAGAAGGTGGCCGAACGGCTGCGCACCGTCGCCGTACCGCCGCCATCCACGACCGTCACCGCCGTGGCGACCACCCCGGAAGGAGCATCGGCGTGAGCAGCCGGAACCAGGAGCACGGCCGGACGGCCCGTGCCTCATCCCAGGACCTCAGCGCCCGCTTCGAGCAGGAGTTCGGCGGCGCTCCCGACGGCATATGGCAGGCGCCCGGCCGCGTGAACCTCATCGGTGAGCACACCGACTACAACGAGGGCTTCGTCCTGCCCTTCGCCATCGACCGGACGGCCCGCGTGGCCGTTGCCGCCCGGCGCGATGCCACTGTCCGGCTGTTGTCCACATACGGCGACCAGGGCGTCGTCACCACTACGCTGGACGCGCTCCAGCCCGGAACAGCGAAAGGCTGGACGAAGTATCCGCTGGGCGTGCTGTGGGCGCTCAGGGAGCGCGGCATCGCCGTTCCGGGGGTGGACCTGCTCCTGGACTCCAACGTGCCGCTGGGTGCCGGCCTGTCGTCGTCGCACGCCATCGAATGCGCCGTCATCACGGCCCTCAATGACATTACGGGCGCCGGGCTGGAGGCGCAGGAGATGGTACTGGCCACACAGCGGGCGGAAAACGCCTTTGTCGGGGCCCCCACGGGCATCATGGACCAGTCCGCCTCGCTGCGCGGATCGAAGGGACACGCCGTCTTCCTGGACTGCCGGGACCAGACGGCAAGCCTGGTTCCCTTCGAGACCGAACCCGCCGGCCTGGTGCTCCTGGTCATCGACACCAAAGTCTCACACTCGCATGCCGGCGGCGGCTACGCATCCCGTCGGGCTTCCTGTGAGCTGGGGGCCGAGGTGCTGGGAGTCAGGGCACTGCGCGACGTCGAGGTGGCAGACCTTGCCGAAGCAGGCGGGCTTCTGGACGAGGTCACCTTCCGGCGGGTGCGGCACGTCGTCACCGAGAATGACAGGGTGCTCCAGACGGTGGAACTTCTGGGCGGCCCCGGCCCGGCCGCCATCGGCCCCCTGCTGGACGCCAGCCACGCCTCCATGCGCGACGACTTCGAGATCTCGTGCCCCGAACTGGACCTGGCCGTTGATGCCTCCCGGGCCAACGGCGCCATCGGTGCCAGGATGACCGGGGGTGGGTTCGGCGGGGCGGCGATTGCACTGACCCCGGCGGACTCCGAGCAAAAGGTGCGTGACGCCGTCGCCAAGGCATTCGCCGAAGCAGGATTCAAGGCGCCGGAAATCTTCACCGTCTCCCCCGCTGCCGGAGCCATGCGGATCGCCTAGCCGGTCGCGGCTGCACAGGCGCAGCGCTTTAACGGCCGTGGGCCCCGCCAGATTGGCGGGGCCCACGGTTGTTGCGGCTTACGACGGCGGCAGCTGCCTGGGCACCTAATCGTCACCACGGAGGATGGCCAGGAGACGGATGATCTCCACGTACAGCCACACGAGCGTGACAGTCAGGCCGAAGGCGGCAGTCCAGGAGAAGCGCTGCGGGGCACCGCTGCGGACGCCGGCTTCGATGCTGGTGAAGTCCATGATCAGCGAGAAGGCGGCCAGGCCGATGGCCAGCAGGCCGATGAAGACGCCCAGCGGGATGCCGAAGATCACGACGCTGGTGCGCAGGCCGAACGGTTCCTGCACGGCGCCGGTCCAGACCAGCACCAAGTTGATCAGCGAGAACACTGCGTAGCCGATGATGGCGATCATGAAGAACCGCATGGCACGGGGTGTGGCCCGGACCTTGCCGCTCTTGAAGAGGACCAGGGTGACGGCGAAGACCGAAAGCGTGCCGATCACGGCCTGCAGGCCGACGCCCGGGAACTGCGTGTCCAGGATCCTGGTGAGGCCGCCCAGGAAGAGTCCTTCCAGAGCTGCGTAAGCAAGGATCAGTGCCGGTGAGGGCTGCTTCTTGAAGGTGTTGACCATGGCCAGCACGAAGCCGCCCAGTGCGCCGACGATCATCAGCATGGAAGCGAGCGGCAGTCCCACGGTGAGGGTGATGGCTGCGCCCACCAGCACAGCGCCCAGGCACGCGGCGGTCTTCATGATGACATCGTCGAACGTCATGCGGCCGGTGTCCGCCGGGCCGGCCGACGGCTGGGCGTACATCTGGCGCAGCTGCTCGTCAGTCATGCTCTGCGGCTGCCCGTAAGGGGCCTGGCCGTAGGGCTCCTGGCCGTAGGGCTGCTGACCGTATGCGGGCTGCCCATACTGCTGCTGGCCGTACGCGCTCTGGCCGTACTGGGCGCCGTAGGGAGCCTGCGGGACAGGCGGTGCCTGGGTGGCTCCACGGAAATTCTTTCCGTTGAAGATCGGGTTGCCGCCAAGTGCCATTGCGGGGTTCCTCCATGTGGGTTTGGGTGATGAGCTTTTTGTCACGCTACCAATTCCCACGTGGAGGCAGTGGGGAAAGTTCCCCCGGGGCCCGGTTGCAACCGAACCGTGACCGTTGCGGCCCGTTCGGGCACCGGACCCCGTCCCTCGCCTATCCGACGCCCAGGTACGCCTCCTTGACGGAAGGATCTTCCAACAGCTCCTTGCCGGTGCCGCTGCGGGTGATCGCCCCCGTCTCGAGCACAAAGGCGCGGTGCGCCCCGGCCAGCGCCTGGTTGGCGTTCTGCTCCACCATCAGCACCGTGGTGCCCTGGTTGTTGATTTCCTTGATGATCTTGAAGATCTGTCGGATGAACTGCGGTGCCAGACCCATGGATGGCTCGTCCAGCAGCAGCAGCTTCGGGTTGGACATGAGGGCGCGGCCGATGGCGAGCATCTGCTGCTCGCCGCCGGACATCGTGCCGCCAAACTGCTTTTCCCGCTCTTTCAGGCGCGGAAAAAGGTCAAAGACGCGGTCCAGGTCTTTGGAAACGCCGCTTCTGTCCTTGCGCCCAAAAGTTCCCATGTCCAGGTTTTCCATCACCGTCATGCCCGGGAAGATCCCGCGGCCCTCGGGGGCCTGGGAAATCCCGTGGACCACCCGGATATGGGCCTTCATCCTGGTAATGTCCTGACCGGCAAAGGTGATCTTGCCTTCGGTGCAGTTCAAGAGGCCGGAGATGGTCCGCATTGTGGTGGTCTTGCCGGCGCCGTTGGCCCCAATCAGTGCCACCACTTCCCCTTCCTCGACCGTGAAGGAAATGTCGCGCAGGGCCTGGATCCGTCCGTAGTGGACGGATACGCCCTCAAGCTCAAGCAACGTCATCTTCAGGCTCTCCTAGGTAGGCGGCAATGACACGCGGGTCCTCGCGGATTTCGCGCGGCAGTCCGTCCGCAATCTTTTTCCCAAACTCCAGCACGACGATCCGGTCCGTCACGCCCATCACAACCTTCATGTCGTGCTCGATCAGGAGCACGGTGTAGCCCTCATCCCTGATGGTGCGGATGAGCGCCATCAGTTCCTCTTTCTCCGCGGGGTTGAAGCCGGCGGCGGGTTCGTCAAGGCAGAGCACCTTTGGGTCGGTGGCAAGTGCGCGTGCGATCTCCAGCCGGCGCTGGTAGCCGTACGGCAGCTGCCGGGACAGCACATGTGCATGGCTGCCGATGCCAACGAAGTCCAGCAGCGCCATGCCGCGCTCGATGGCCGACTTTTCCTCCCTGGTGTGGGTGGGCAGGCGCAGCAACGCCCCGCCAACGCTGGTGCGGTGACGCGCATCCAGGCCTACCACCACGTTCTCAAGGGCAGTCATTTCGCCGAACAGTCGGATGTTCTGGAAGGTGCGCGACAGCCCCAGGCGGGTGATCTTGTGCTGCTTGATGCCGTTCAGGACCACGCCTTCCATCACCACCTTCCCGCTGGTGGGCTTGTAGACGCCGGTCATGGCGTTGAAGCAGGTGGTCTTGCCGGCACCGTTGGGGCCAATGAGCCCCAGGATCTCGCCCCGCTTGATGTTGAAGCTGATGTTGTCCAGGGCCACAAGGCCACCGAACTTGATGGTCAGGTTCTGCACCTCGACGATGTTGTCACCCACCTTGACCGCGATGTCCCGGTCGGGCGCCACTTTCTCCGCCAGTTCCTGGTCGACCCCTGCCTCGGCCAGGGCTTCCATGTCCAGTTCCGGCGCAACAGGGGCAGCAGACGTTTCCTGGGCGGTGTCATCCCGTGCCGGTTGCTCCTCCACGCTGCTGGAGCCGCTGTGCCTCTCCTCGGAGCTCATGCCTCCGCTCCTCTCTGGCCGGCCGCTCGGGCGTCCGGTCCGGCCGGTGGTTTGTCCATGTCTTTGGTTTCAGTGGCGTCACGGCTGGTGACCTTGTTGAGGGCAGTCCGCCCGTAGGCAAGCAGTCGCTGCCGGGCCGGAAGCAGCCCCTGGGAACGGAAGATCATGATCAGTACCAGGGCGATGCCGAAGATCAGGTATTTGTACTCGGCAATAGCGGTGAACCGGAGCGGTATGTAGCTGACCAACGCCCCGCC
This sequence comes from Pseudarthrobacter sp. NPDC080039, assembly GCF_040702335.1. NCBI lineage: Bacteria > Bacillati > Actinomycetota > Actinomycetes > Micrococcales > Micrococcaceae > Pseudarthrobacter > Pseudarthrobacter sp. NPDC080039. The sequence goes on from NZ_JBFBKY010000002.1 coordinate 163,930, forward strand.
AAGGATGGCACCCACCTTGTTGCCCGCACCGCCCAGGACGACGGCGGCGAGGAACAGGATGGACGTGGTGACATCGAACTTCTGGTTGTTGACAAACCCTACCTGGCCGGCAAACAGGGCACCGGAAAGGCCGCCGACCGCAGCACCGATAGCGAAGGCCCACACCTTGTATTTGAAGGTGGGGACGCCCATGATCTCTGCGGCATCCTCATCCTCGCGGATGGCGATCCACGCCCGGCCCACCCGGCTTCGTTCCAGGTTGCCCACCAGCAGGGTGACGATGATGATGATCGTCAGTGTCAGCCAGTACCAGGGCACGCCGTTTGAGTTGGAGAAGATCGGCGTTCCGTCGGCCCCGTCACCGGGCGGGTGGCCGACGTTCTGGAAGCCCACTTGGCCTTTCATGGCCGGGATGATCGTGGCCAGGATGCGGATGATTTCCCCGAAGCCGAGCGTCACGATGGCGAGATAGTCGCCCCTGAGCCGGAGGGTGGGCACGCCCAGCATGACGCCAAAGAACATGGTGACCGCCATGGCCACAGGAAGTGTCCACAGATAGGGGATGTGCAGGTAGGGCGAGTCCGGGCTTGTCAGCATGGCGGCAACGTACGAACCCACCGCGAAGAAGGCGACGTATCCCAGGTCCAGCAGGCCGGCGTACCCCACCACGATATTGAGTCCGACCGCGATCAGCGCAAAGCGTGCCATGTCGAAGCAGGCCAGGGCGAAGTTGTTGCCGGGTTCGGTGGTGATGATCGGCGGATTGATCAGCGGCAGCATATAGGCCAGGACCACCACGACCACCAGGAATGCCCACTGCTGCTGGCGGGACAGGGCGTGCCACCGGTCGGAGAAGTAGCCGGACTTGCGTTTGCCCTGCGGCCGGAGGGAGCTTCTGCCCGGTGCTTTCGACGACGCTTCGCGGTCCTCTGCAGCCTGTTCCGCGGCAGCAGTCTGCAGCGGCGTGGGGCCATCCGTCATACTCATGCTTTGCTCCTTCCAAGGGAGGTGCCCAGGATGCCTTCGGGCCGCAGCAGCAGCACGAGCACCAGCACCACGAACGCCACGACGTCGGTCCACTGCGAGTTGCCCAACAGGATCTGGCCGTAGTTGCCGATCAGGCCGAGCAGCAGGCCGCCCAGCAGGGCACCGCGGACGTTGCCGATGCCGCCCAGCACCGCGGCCGCGAACGCCTTGATGCCAAGGACAAACCCACCGCTGTACTGGACACCGGACGGGATCTTCATGACGTAAAACAAAGCGGCGGCTCCTGCGAGCAGGCCTCCGATGACGAAGGTGGTAATAATAATGCGCTCTTTGTTGACGCCCATCAATGTGGCGGTGTCGGGGTCCTGGGCGACTGCCCGGATGCCGCGGCCGGTGCGCGACTTGCTGATGAACCTGTCAATACCCACCATCATGATGACGGCAGCGATGATGATCACCAGCTGCTGGGAGTCGACGATGGTACCGAAGACGTCGAAAATAGGCGTGGGCCGGAACATCGTCAGTGCAAGCTCAGGGCTGGGACCGCGCCACAGGTAGATCAGGTACTGGATGGTGAAGGAAGCACCGATGGCCGTGATCAGGAAGACCAGGCGTGGTGCATTCCGTTGCCGCAGGGGTTTATAGGCGATCCGTTCCAGCAGGAAGGCTGTGACCGCCGAGGCGACCATCGCGAGGACCAGTGCCAGCAGCAGGTTCAGGATAATGGCCCAGATGTCGAGGCGGGGAGCGGAGGGGCCGAAGCCAAGGCTGCTGAGGGTGAAGAAAACTGCGTAGCACCCAACAATGAACACTTCCGAGTGGGCGAAGTTGATCAGGTTCAGAACGCCGTAAACGAGCGTATAGCCGAGCGCAACGAGCGCGTAGATGGCACCGAACGTCAGGCCATCGAATGTGGCACTCCAGAAATTCTGGATCAGGGACGGTATGTCGAACGTGATCCAGTCATTTTCGGTGGGGAGCAGTGGGACGAGAGAGGGAAGCATGGGAACATCCTGATCCAGTTGCACGCGGCCTTGTGGGCCCGGCCGTGGGACTTGTGTCTATTGACGTTGCTTGTCGATTGACGTTGCTTGGTCCTGGGCTGCTGCCAAGCGAAGAAAAGGCTGTGGGGGCCCATAGTGCTGGCCCCCACAGCCTTTTCCCGCCGGGCTGCTACTCCCCGATTGGGCCGATCGGTACGATCTTGCCGTTGTCAACCTTGTAGCCGTAAACAGTCGGAGCCTGGAGCTCGCCCTTGGCATCCCACTTGTAGTGCTTGCTCAGGCCGTCCTTGTCATAGGCCTTGACCCAGGCCAGCAGGTCCGCGCGGCTCTGCTTGCCCGCGTCAATACCGGACAGGAGCACAGTAGCGGCGTCGTAGCCTTCGATCGAGTACGTACCGGGTTCGGCGCCCTTGGAGACGTCCTTGTACGCGGAAGCGAAATCGGTAATCAGTTCACCCGGGATGCAGGGGCAGGTGAAGTACGCGTTGTTCGAAGCGTCGCCTGCCTGCTTGATGAACTGGTCATCCTTCACACCGTCAGGGCCCACGAACGTTCCGTTGAAGCCCTTGGAGACCAGCTGCTGGTCGAACGGTGCACCCTCGGCGTAGTAGCCGGCGTAGAAGACCGCGTCCGCCTTGGCGTTCATGATCTTCGAAATCACGGCCGAGAAGTCCTTCTGGCCGGTGGTCACCTTCTCCGTGCCGGCCAGGGCACTGCCGAGCCCGGCCGAGGTGGAGGTTCCGAGGCCGATGCCATAGTCCGAGTCATCCTGGACCAGGTAGACCTTCTTGGCACCGATCTTTCCGGTGAGGAACTTGGCCGCAGCGGGGCCCTGGACGGCGTCATTGCCGAGGCCACGGAAGAACGTGGTCCAGCCGTTCTCCGTCAGGGTGGGGTTGGTGGCAGACGGCGTGATGTGGACCAGGCCCTTCTGTTCGAAGATGTTGCCCGTGGCCTTGGACTCGCCCGAGAACGGGAGTCCCACGACCCCCACGATGTCCGGCTCGCTGACCATCTGGGTGACGGGACCGGTGGCCTTGTTCGGGTCACCTTCAGTGTCGAATTTCTTGAACTGCACCTGGCAGCCCGGGTTGGCCTTGTTGTGCTGGTCGATGGCCAGCTGGATGCCATTGAAGATGTTGACGCCCAGCTGGGCGTTGGGGCCGGTCTCCGCGCCCGCGTAGGCCAGGGTGGTGGTGGAGGGGCAGTTCGCCTTGCCGTCACCGGCCGGCTTGACCGCACCGGCGGGAACATCGACTTTCGAAATGGCGGGGATGTTCACCTTGCTGGACGAGCCGGAACTTTCGGTGGTGCCGGGGCCCGCCTGGTTGGCGCAGGCCGACAGCAGCACGCTGAATGTGGCTGCCGCTGCCAACGAGGTGAGGACTTTCTTTCGGTACATTTGTCTGCCTTCCGAAACAGGGCCATGCGATGCGCGTACGAATCAAGGGCGCTTCGGCGCCCGGAATGGGACCAGGTATTCCTGATTTAGCTTCAAGCTAGTGCATAGACAGCGGCGAAACTCAGTGACTGAGGTCACAGCCTTATAACAGTCGTTGCCTATGCGGAATTAAACGCCGGAAGCCGCCTGCATCGCAGGCGGCTTCCGGTGTCCGCTGGACCATGCCATGGACGGGACAGTGTGTACCCCAGGTGGGACTCGAACCCACAACACGCGGATTTTAAGTCCGCTGCCTCTGCCAATTGGGCTACTGGGGCGCCGGGACAATGGTACCTGTCCAACCCGGGTTGGCCGGAAACGCCGACGGCGGCCGGCCCGCAAAGGGACCAGCCGCCGTCGGACGCTGCCAGCGTACCGGGACAGGCGCGTTATTTGGCGTTTGCCGCTACCGTTTCCTTGGGAGCGGCGGCGGCGGTTGAACCGGAACCGGCGGCCGGAGCGGCAGCCGGTGCAGCGGCAGGCTTGGGGGCCGGGGTGGCTGCCGCCACGAAGGCACCGCGCGGGTTGTCCAGATCCATCAGCTGGGTGGTGTCGCGGCCGGCGAAGAAGCCGATGATCCAGTTCAGGATGACGCGGAACTTGCGTTCAACCGTGGGCATGGCCATGCCGTGGTAGCCGCGGTGGGCCAGCCACGCCAGTCCCCCCTTGAGGCCAATGCGGCCCAGGAGGTTGATGTTGGCAACGCCCTTCCATTCACCGAAGCCGGCAACCGCACCCAGGTTCTTGTGCTTGTAGTCCGTCAGCGGCTTGTCCCAGCGGGAAGCCCACAGGTTCTTGGCAAGGCGCTTGGCTTGGCGCAACGCGTGCTGGGCGTTGGGGACGCAGGTGCCGTCGGGGAGGCCCTTCCCGGTGAGGTCGGGGACTGCGGCGATGTCGCCGGCGGCCCAGGCGTTCTCCACGATGCCTTCATCGCCGGAGATGCGCAGGTCCGGCAGGACGCGGACGCGGCCACGCGGCTCGAGCGGGAAGTCGGTGGAGCGCACCATCGGGTTGGCCTGCACGCCGGCCGTCCAGACCAGGGTGTCGGCCTCGAATTCCTGCGCCGGGGTCTTGTCCGGGAGGTTGATGAGCTTCAGGGTGCCTTCGGCACTGTCCAGCGAGGTGTTCAGCAGGACCTCGATGCCGCGGCTGCGCAGATGCTCGACCACCCAGTCAGCCTGCTTGGCAGTAACCTCGGGCATGATGCGGCCCATGGCTTCGACCAGGACGAAGCGGACTTCCTCCTGCTTGATGCGCGGGTTGTTGCGCACGGCGGCGCGGGCGAGGTCTTCCATTTCAGTGATGCACTCGATGCCGGCAAATCCGCCCCCGACCACCACGAAGGTGAGGGCCTTGGCGCGGGCTGCGGGGTCGGTCATCGTGGAGGCAACCTCAATGCGCTCCAGCAGCTTGTTGCGCAGGGCAACCGCTTCCTCAATGGTCTTCAGGCCGATGCCCTTGTCCGCAAGGCCCTTGATGGGGAAGGTGCGCGTAATGGCGCCTGCAGCCAGCACAACGTCGAAGTAGGGAACCTCAAAGTTCTCGCCGCCGTCGGCGGGAGCCACCACGGCGGTGCGGTTGACGTGGTCGATCGAGGTAACGCGGCCCTGGATCAGTTCCGTCTGCTTCAGGTGCTGGCGGTGGGACACCACCGCGTGGCGGGCTTCGATGTTGCCGCCGGCCACCTCGGGAAGGAAGGGCTGGTAAGTCATGTAGGGCAGCGGATCGACGACGGTAACGATGCCACCGGCGTTCGCGATCTTCTTCTGCAGTTTCAGTGCTACGTACAGGCCGACGTACCCGCCGCCGACGACGAGTACCCTGGGACGGTCCTGGAGCTGTGGGGTGGTTGCCATAGTTTAAGGATAGCCCAGTTTGTGAAAATCTTCACTAACCGGTGCGGCCGTCCGTAACGTGCGGTTTCCGGTGTGGATTGACCCGCTCCGTGGCTCCCGTCTCCGGTTCTTCCCCGGGGGCCAGGGGGTCCCCGGCAGCCCTGCGGAGCTGGACGGCGGCCGCCGCGATGATCGCCAGGAACAGTGCGGCAAATCCAATGACGACGGCGGCGCCAATGGCACTGTCCCGCTGTGAGGGCGCCTTGGCTGCGGGAACGGTGGCTTCAGGAAGCGTGGGTGCGGCACTCGCCACCGGAGTCGCGGAAGGCACCGGAGTTGCGGGCACGGCGTTGCCCCGCCGGTGCACGCGGATCCATTCAGCGATAGTGCCCAGCGGGTTGACGGAGACCTCCGGGACATCGGCCTTGAGGGCAGCCTCGGCGTCGAGGATGCCGTAGCCGTACAGGGGGTCTTTCCCCGGAGCGCCTGCGTCCCTGGCGGTGGTGATGATCCTGTTGATCACCTGTTCGGCGCTCATGTCCGGCCACTTGGACCGGATCAGGGCTGCGACACCGGCCACGATGGGTGTGGAGCCGGAGGTGCCGGCCCATTCCGCGTAGCCGCCTCCGGGGAGGCCGCCCACAAGGTTCTCCGCAGGGGCAGCCACGCCGATGCTGATCCCCTGCGATGAGGCGTCCACGCTGGCCACGTTCTTGCGGTCCACGCCGGCCACGGTGAGGACGCCCGGAATGGTGGCGGGGGCGCCTACCTGGGTATTTCCGCCGATGCGGTTTCCGGCCGCGGCAACAATGACCACGTCCTTTTGCTCTGCGTAAAGGAAGGCGGCATCCCAGCTTTGCGGCCACTGCGGCGTGGTACTGCCCAGCGATATGTTGATCACCCTGGCGCCGTTGTCCACGGCCCAGCGGACCGCTTCCGGAATCTGGTCCTGGTCGCTCTTGCCGGACGGGTTGGGGGAACCCAGCCAGGTGGACACGGAGAGGAGCTGCGCTTCCGGTGCCACACCAATGATGCCGTCGGGCGGGGTTGCGGCCGGCCCGGCGCTGGGGCTGGCGCCTGCGGGCTGGTGTCCGCGGCCGGCAAGCATGGTGGCCACCAGCGTGCCGTGTTCGGGCTTGGAGCCCACGCTCTTTTGCCCGTTGGGATCGCCGGAACCGGAGGCGTCGTAGCCGCCCGTGACGGCACCTCTGAGGTCCGGATGCTGGGCGTCGATTCCGCTGTCGATGACCGCTACCTTGACGCCTGCACCCTTGGAGACTTCCCAGGCTTTGGTGATGCCGGAGTCGGCCAGCCAGTACTCTTTGTCGCGCCAGTCGTCTGCGCTGGCTGCGGGGGCGGTAAAGAGGCCGGCGCAGAGGCAGCAGGCAGCCAGGAGGACAGCCATGAGGGCCGCCGACGCCCGGGGAAAGTGCGGGGTGGAAGCTGTGGTGGACTGCATGGGCCTATCCGATGCTCAGCGCGATGCCGTCGAGGATGTCGTGCTCGCTTGCGGTGGCCGCGGTAATCCTCCCGCGGGTCAGCTCCCCCATCCGTTCCAGGATGCGGCGCCACACCAGTCCCCCGGCGCCGATCACGTCCACGCGGCCCGGGTGCATGTAGGGCAGTGCGGCACGCTGGTCCCGGGTCATGCTGAGCAGGTCGGTGGCAGCGGCACGCACGTCCCTGATGGGCAGAACGGCGCCGTGGATGGCTTCCGGCGAGTATTCCGGCAGGCGAAGCGCATGCGCTGTGATGGTGGTGACGGAGCCGGCAACACCGACGACGGCGGTGGCGCGCTCAAGCGGCACGTCCCGTCCGGCGCGGCCCAGTGCAGCGTCCACGTCGGCTTCCGCTGCGGCGATTTGTTCGGGTGTGGGCGGATCGTTGCGCAGGTGCCGTTCGGTAAGTCGGACGCAGCCGATGTCGACGGACTTGGCTGCGGTCACCCCCGCGGCGGTGCCCAGGACGAACTCGGTGCTCCCGCCGCCGAGGTCCACCACCAGCACCTCGTGGCCGTCGAGGATGGGCAGCACGCTGCTGGCGCCGGCAAAGGACAGCGCCGCTTCCTCATCTCCGGAGATCACTTCCGGCTCCACGCCCAGAAGGTCCTTGACCCCGTCCACGAAGACGTCCCGGTTGCGTGCGTCCCGGCTTGCCGAGGTGGCCACGAAACGCACCCGCTCCGCGCCGTGCTCCCGGATCATGCGGGCATAGTCGGAGGTTGCGGCAAATGTCCGTTCCAGTGCTTCCGGAGCGAGTTCGCCCGTGGCATCCACGCCCTGGCCCAGTCGGACCACGCGCATCTCCCGCACGACATCGTTGAGGACTGTCCTGCCGTCATTGCGGTCAATGTCCGCAATGAGAAGCCGGATGGAGTTGGTGCCGCAGTCGATGGCGGCCACGCGGGTCATTCGGCGGCGCCTGTGCTGCCGGCGGACTTCCGCATCGGGGCGGGACGGCCAACGAGGTCCGGCAGGCCCTGGGGTCCGTGGCGGCTGAGGTCCCTGGACGGTGCCTCGCCGCTGGTGTCCCAGGCGCCGTCGCAGTAGCACTTGTCCGCCGTCCACCATTCGCTGATCATCTCCAGCGCCCTGTCGCCCAGGGGGTTGGCACCCTTGCCGGCCGCCAGGGAGTGGCCCACCAGGACATGAAGGCATTTGACGCGGGCAGGCATTCCGCCGGCCGAGACACCGTCGATTTCGGGCACAGGGCCGATGCCGGAGCGCCGGCCGATTGCCTCCCGGGCGGCCAGGTAGTCCTCGTGGGCAGCCCGATAGCCGGCTGCGAGCCCAGCGTCGGAGGTCAGCTCGTCATTCATCGTGTTCATGACCCCGGCCGCTTCAAGCCTGGAAACCGCGGCGGTGATCACCGGGTGCGTCAGGTAGAAGGTGGTAGGGAACGGGGTCCCGTTGCTGAGGCGGGGTGCGGTGGCCGCCACCAGGGGGTTGCCGCACACGCAGCGGGCAGGAATCTCCACGACGTCGCGGACGGGTCGTCCCAACTGCCTGCTCAGTACTTCAAGGTCGTGGGCGGTGGGTTGGCGGGATTCGTCCCGGGCGGCTGCCGTGTTGTGTTCCATTGTCGCGGGCCGTCCTTCCTGTGCGGTTCAGTCTGTGGCCGCGCGCCTGATGGACTCCCACAGGGAATCCACCCACGGCAGATCGGCGGGGTCTTGTGCTGTTGCTGCGTCGGCGGGGCTACTGCTTTCTCCGGCCGGCTCATCGCTGCCAAAAACCCAGTAGCCGGTTTCGCCCGGCATAACCATGTTAATGCGGTCGCGGGCCTGCTGCTTGACGTAGTTGGGGTCCTGCCAGCGCGACACCTGCTGCCGAAGGGCGTCGCCTTCGGCCTGACGTGCGGCGATATCGGCGTTCAGCGCGTCAATTTCGGCCTTCTTGTCGAAGAAGATTTTCACCGTGGGGGCAAGCATGATGGTGATGGCGACCATCACCACGGCCAAGGCAAGCATGCGGCCGGAGAACGCCTTGGCGGGGACCGGGTGCTGGTCTTCTTCGCCGGCTCGGCCGGCGTCCACAGGGCTGCTGCCCTTGCGTCCGGCAACCGGTTTGGGCTTGCTCCCCTCCCCCGCTTTCCCGGCCTTGGCCCGCTCCGCAGTGCCACGCCCGTGGTTCTGCCCGGACGCCGCAGCGTCCGGGGACGCTGCGCTGCCCTTCGACACCGCAGCCTTGGCCGGCCGGAAATCGGCCCGGATGATCTCGGCACCGTCGGCGGACCCGGCGTCGTCCGTTGCCTTGGCTTGACGGGTGGGGGCAACCTTGGGAACTTTGGGGCGGCGGGTAGCCATGACACTCCTGAAACGCAGCCTGCTGGACCAAATGCTGCTGGAAACAACAGCGGTGGCTATGGTCTTTCAACCATAGCCACCGCTGATGGGTTTAGGCGGTTACTAGCCCTTGAAACGCGGGAACGCGCTGCGTCCGGCGTAGCGTGCGGCGTCGTCGAGTTCCTCTTCGATGCGCAGCAGCTGGTTGTACTTGGCTACGCGCTCGGAGCGGGCCGGTGCACCGGTCTTGATCTGGCCGGCGTTGGTGGCCACGGCGATGTCGGCGATGGTGGTGTCCTCGGTTTCACCGGAGCGGTGCGAGGTGATGGTGGTGTAGCCGGCCCGCTGGGCCAGGCTGACGGCGTCCAGGGTCTCGGTCAGCGAACCGATCTGGTTGACCTTGACCAGCAGGGAGTTGGCGGTCCTGGTGTCGATGCCGCGCTGCAGGATGGACGGGTTGGTCACGAAGAGGTCGTCGCCCACCAGCTGGACCTTGTCGCCGATGGCGTCGGTGAGGGTCTTCCAGCCTTCCCAGTCATTCTCGTCCAGCGGGTCCTCGATGGAGACCAGCGGGTAGTCGGCCACGAGTTCGCCGTAGTAGGCGCTCATCTCGCTGGCGGACAGTGCCTTGCCTTCGAACTGGTAGGCGCCGTCCTTGTAGAACTCCGAAGATGCGACGTCCAGGGCCAGGGCGATGTCCTTGCCCGGGGTGTAGCCGGCGTTCTTGATGGCCTCGGTGATGAGGTCCAGGGCTGCGCGGTTGGACGGCAGGTTGGGGGCGAAGCCGCCCTCGTCGCCGAGCCCGGTGGACAGGCCCTTCTGCTGCAGCACGGACTTGAGGTTGTGGTAAACCTCAACGCCCCAGCGCAGGCCCTCGGAGAAGGTTTCGGCGCCGATGGGGGCGATCATGAATTCCTGGATGTCAACGTCGGAGTCGGCGTGCGATCCACCGTTGAGGATGTTCATCAGCGGCACGGGCAGGACGTGCGCGTTCGGGCCACCCAGGTACTTGTACAGCGGCAGGTCGGCGGAGGCGGCTGCGGCGTTCGCAACGGCCAGCGAGACGCCGAGGATCGCGTTGGCGCCGAGCTTGCCCTTGTTGGGCGTGCCGTCCAGGTCCAGCATGGCCTGGTCGATGCTGCGCTGGTCCGTGGCGTCGAAGCCGGTCAGTGCGGGAGCGATCTGGTCGATCACGGCGTCGACGGCCTTCTGCACGCCCTTGCCGAGGTAGCGGCCCTTGTCGCCGTCGCGCAGTTCGACGGCCTCGTGCTCACCGGTGGAGGCACCGGAGGGAACCGCCGCGCGGCCGATCTGGCCGTCCGACAGCAGGACTTCAACTTCAACGGTGGGGTTGCCGCGGGAATCAAGGATCTCGCGGGCGTGGATGGCATCGATAAGCGCCATGAATTTGCTCCTTATGGGCGATTAACGGGGGGAATCAGGCTGAAAACTCGACGTACGCGTCACGGACCAGCCTAGTCGAGAGTGCTCCGGGTTACTCAAACGGGTCAAGGCCGGGACGTCATGATGGCGCGTGGTCACTTGGCCCACTTTGGCCACGCTGATACCGGCTGACGGCGGCGCGCAGTGCGCGCTCGGCGTCCATGCCGTTGTCCCGGGCGGAACGCACGACGGCGAGCAGCAGGTTTCCGAGCTCATCCTCGCTTTCGGGAACCGGGACTCCGCCCGGCAGCTCCAGGCCCGCCCGGGCTGCCCGGTCCAGCGATTTTTGCGCCCTGGCCAGGGCCGGGAGGGCTGCCGGGATGCCGTCGAAGGCGTTGCGGTGCCCCAGCCGTTCAGCCCGTTTGACCGCATCCCACTTCTGCTCGATCTCCTCCACGGTGGCGGGAAAGCTGTCCTGCAGCGAACCGTCGGGCCGGAAGACATGCGGGTTCCGGCGCACCATTTTGGCACCCAGGCCGCGCGCCACGTCGTCGAACGTGAAGGCACCGCGCTCCTCAGCGAGCCGGGCGTGCAGCACCACCTGGAGCAGGACGTCGCCCAGCTCGCCCTGGAGTTCGGCGTCGGGGTGGCCCTCCTCGATGGTTTCGGCCACCTCGTACGCCTCCTCCAGGAGGTACTCCACCAGCGACGCGTGCGTGAGGGCGCGCATCCACGGGCAGTGCTCGCGCAGCTGCGCCATCTTGTCCAGCAGTTCCGCCGTGGCGGAACTGCCGGACAAGGAATGCTGGTCAGCCAAGGTTGGCGTAGGCGTCGTTGATGTATTCCACCAGCGCCTCCTTCTCCTCCAGGGGCAGGAAGGACGCCTCTGCGGCGTTCAGGGTCAGCTCCAGCAGGTCGTCGAGGTCGTAGTCGAAGGTTTCCACCAGCAGGTTGAACTCATCCGTCAGGGTGACCCCGCTCATCAGGCGGTTGTCAGTGTTGATGGTGACGTTGAAGCCCAGCTGGTAGAGCATGTCCAGGGGGTGGCTCTCGATTCCCTCGCCGAACGCGGCAATGGCGCCGGTCTGCAGGTTGGAGGAGGGGCAGATTTCCAGCGCGATCCCACGGTCGCGGACCCAGCTGGAGAGATCGCCGAGGGTTACCAGGCCAACCGTGTCCCCCGCTTCATCGTCGTCGTCGAATTCCACCATGATGTCCTCCGCAATGCGGACACCGTGTCCCAGCCGCAGGGCGCGGCCGTCCACCAGGGCGGACTGGATGCTCTCCAGGCCGGCAGCCTCACCGGCGTGCACGGTGGCGGGGAAATTGTGCTGGGCCAGGTAGGTGAAGGCGTCCTTGAACCGGCTGGGCAGGAAGCCGTCCTCGGCACCGGCGATGTCAAAGCCGACTGCGCCCTTGTTGCGGTGGCGGACGGCGAGTTCAGCAATCTCCTGGCCGCGGTCGGCATGGCGCATGGCGGTGATCAGCTGGCCCACCTGGATTTCGCGTCCGGTCTCGGACACGGCCTCGACGCCGGCCTCCAGGCCCTCCTGCACCGCTTCCACGACCTCGTCCAGGCTGAGGCCCTTCTGGAGGTGCTGTTCGGGTGCCCAGCGCACTTCGCCGTAGACCACGCCGTCGTCGGCAAGGTCCTCCACGAACTCCTTGGCCACCCGGAACAGTCCGTCGTAGGTCTGCATGACGGCTACGGTGTGGTCGAATGTCTCCAGATAGCGCACCAGGGATCCGGAGTCGGCTGATTCACGGAACCACTGGCCCAGGGCCACCGGGTCCGTTGAGGGGAGCTGGTGGCCAACGGCCTCGGCCAGTTCGATGATGGTGGCAGGACGGAGTCCCCCGTCCAGGTGGTCGTGAAGGGAAACCTTGGGCAGGCTCTTCAGGTCAAAATCGATGGCAGGGGCAGCGTCAACAATGGGCTCAGTCACGTTCCCACCTTAGGGTGGGCCGGTGTTCAAAGCCAGCCGTTCAAAGCCGGCGGCTACTTGGCCGCGGGACCGGCCTCTGCCGACGGCACCACCAGGGCATGGGTGCCGGGACGTCCGTCCTTGCCGGAGCCGGAGCCGGAGGTTCCCTCGCTCCAGCTGTCCGTATCTGGCCCGTCGTTCCGGCCGAGCCGCTTGTGCCACCAGCGCAGCAGGTGGTCGATGAGGACTCCCAGGACGATCGCGAACACCACCGCGATGCCCGCGCTCAGCAACGGATTGTGGTGCAGCCACGGGAACGAGCTGGCAAGCAGGCCGATGCCAAGCGAGTAACCCACCCACGTGAGGCAGGCGACGGCGTCGAATGCGAAGAACCTGCGGTGGGAGAAGCCTGTGCTGCCGGCTACGTAGTTGACGGCAACGCGCCCCCACGGAATGTACCTGGCGGTGAAGATCAGCACCGCGCCGCGCTTCTCCAACTCGTAACGGGCCCAGGCAAACACTTTCCGTACTTTGGGGCGCCGCATCCATCCCCACCGCTCCAGGCCGATCTTGCGTCCGAGCATGTAGGCCATGTTGTCACCGGCAATGGCACCCACCAGGGCGGTGATACCCAGGATCCAGAGGTTGGGTTCGCCGCTGTGCCGCGAGAAAGCCGCGAGCGCCACGATAAGGGTCTCGCTGGGGACCACCATGGCGAAGCCGTCCACGAAGAAGAACACCAGCAGCGCCGGGTAAATCCACCACTGGCCCGCTGCATGGAGCACGGCCTCATTAATAAACTCCACGCGGTGTTGCTCCTGTATGAAAATGACACAGCTAAAGTGCCGCAGCCAAAGCGGAAATCGTTCCTAAGTGTCCCACGGCGGGGGCGCTGTCCGCTACGCCCTGATGCAGGGAATCGCCCTGTTTAACGAGCCTGTCAGGTGCCGGGTTCCCGGATGCGTTCCACCACGTTGGGTTTGCCCCGGAATTTGTTGATTACCAGGTCCACCACAATCCCAAGCGTCACCGCGCAGATGATGGCGATGGCCGCCCCCAGTACATGGTTGTCCTCAAACCACTGGCCGAAGAAGAGCCCTATGGCCACGGAGTATCCGCCCCAAAGGCCGGCCGAAAGGATGGTCAGCCCCGCGAAGCGGAGATGGGAATAATGGGTCACTCCAGCGGTCAGGTTGACTGCCACCCTGCCGATTGGAATGAAGCGGGCCACAAGGATCAGCGACGCGGGCCGTTTCCGCAATTCCCTGCCCGCCCAGCGGAACGCGCTTTGCATGCGGGGCCCGCGCATCCATGCCCAGCGCCTGGTGCCTACGCGCCGGCCAAGAAGATAGGCAATATTGTCCCCGGTGAAGGCGCCGGCTGCGGCCACCAGGGCAAGGAGCAGCGGGCTGGGAACGTCGGCAGTGGCGGCTACGGCCGCGAGGCCCACCACCACCGATTCGCTGGGGACCGGCGGAAAGAAGCCGTCAATGACACAGCAGGCCAGCACCAGGACCAGCACCCACGGCTGTCCGGCTGCGGCGAGGATGAAGTCGTTGATGGCCTGCATTGATACCTATGCTATGCGGTCGATGATCAGCTGCTGGGCGGGCCGCGAGCCTTCCGGCGCGATGACCACGGCGTGTTCCAGGGCTTCCCGTGCCCGAGCGAACCGGTCAGGGGTGTCGGTCAACAGCGTCATCAGGGGTTCACCGGCCCGGACGGTGGCACCGGGCTTGGCGTGCATGCGCACACCCGCCCCGGCCTGGACGCTGTCCTCCTTGCGCGCACGGCCGGCCCCGAGGCGCCAGGCCGCCACGCCAACGGCGAGCGCGTCGAGTTCCACCAGCACGCCGTCGGCAGGGGCGTAGACGACGTCGGATTCCCTGGCCTCCGGAAGGGCGGCATGGGGGTCTCCGCCTTGGGCGGAGATCATCCTGTTCCAGACGTCCATGGCACGGCCGTCCTTCAAGGCAGCAGCGGGGTCGGCGTCCCGCACGCCTGCGCAGGAGAGCATCTCTTCGGCGAGCCGGACGGTCAACTCCACCACGTCTTCCGGGCCGCCGCCGGCCAGGACCTCGACGGACTCCTCCACCTCGATCGCGTTGCCGGCAGTCAGGCCCAGTGGCGTGTTCATATTGGTCAGCAGCGCCACCGTGTTGACGCCGGCGTCCTTGCCCAGGGCCACCATGGTCTCGGCCAGTTCCCGGGCCCGGGCCTCATCCTTCATGAACGCTCCGCTGCCCACCTTGACGTCCAGGACCAGCGAGCCCGTCCCCTCGGCGATCTTCTTACTCATGATTGAGGACGCGATCAGGGGAATCGCTTCCACTGTGCCCGTGACATCCCGCAGCGCGTAGAGCTTCTTATCAGCGGGCGCCAGGCCGGCGCCTGCGGCGCAGATCACTGCACCAACGTCCTGGAGCTGGGCCATGATCTCGTCATTGCTGAGGTTGGCCCGCCACCCCGGAATGGATTCCAGCTTGTCCAGGGTGCCGCCGGTGTGTCCCAGTCCGCGCCCGGACAGCTGCGGTACTGCGACGCCGAAAACCGCCACCAGCGGAGCCAGCGGCAGGGTGATCTTGTCACCCACGCCCCCGGTGGAGTGCTTGTCAGTGGTGTACTTCAGGCCGCCGTCCGGACGCCGCAGGCTGGAGAAGTCCATCCGTTCACCCGAAGCGATCATGGCGGCGGTCCACCGTGCGATCTCGGTTCGGTCCATCCCGTTGAGCAGGATGGCCATGTTCAGGGCTGCCATCTGCTCGTCGGCGATGGCTCCCCGCGTGTACGCGTCGATGGTCCAGTCGATCTGCTCCGGGCTCAGCGTCCCTTTGTCCCGCTTGGTGCGGATGATGTCGACGGCGTCGAACGCTTCGGCTTTGCTCTCAGTCACCGGGTCTCCTCCAGGTGTTGGGGACCAAAGGCGTCAGGCAGCACCTGGTCCATGGTTTTGATGCCTTGGGTGGTCATGAGCTGCATGTCCGGGGCACGGAATTCGTACAGCAGCTGCCGGCAGCGTCCGCAGGGCATCAGGATGTTTCCCGCCCCGTCCACGCAGTAGAAGGCCCGCAGCCTGCCCCCGCCGGTCATCTGGAGGTTGCCCACCAGGGCGCACTCGGCGCACAGGGTCAGTCCGTAGCTGGCGTTCTCCACGTTGCAGCCGCTGACGATCCGGCCGTCCCGGGTCAGCGCCGCAGCGCCCACCGGAAATTTGGAGTATGGGGCGTAGGCGTTCTTCATGGCAGCGACGGCAGCCGCCTCAAGGGCTGCCCAGTCCACGGTTCCCGTGTCCTCCACGGCCGTCACCCCTTGACGTACGGTATGCCGTCGGCGGCGGGCGGCCGGGAGCGGCCCACCAGTCCGGCCACCGCGATGACGGTCAGGGCGTAGGGCAGCATTGCCATGAACTGGCTGGGCACCGGTGAGCCGATGATGGTGATGATGCTTTGAAGGTTGTCGGCGAATCCGAACAGCAACGCGGCCAGGAACGCCCCGATGGGGTTCCAGCGCCCAAAAATCATGGCGGCCAGCGCGATGTAGCCCCTCCCGCCGGACATGTCCTTGCTGAACGCGTCCACCGACACCAGGGTGAAGAAGGAACCGCCGATTCCAGCGATCGCACCGCCCATGAGGACGTTGATGAACCGGGTCCGGTTGACGTTGATGCCCACCGTGTCCGCTGCCTGGGGATGTTCACCGACGGCACGCACCCGCAGGCCCCACTTGGTGTGGAACAGGCCGACGTAAACGACGATCACAGCCACGTACATGAGGTAGCCGACAAGGGACTGGCGGAACAGGATAGGTCCGATGATAGGGATGTCGGCAAGGAACGGGATGTCCACGGCCTGCAGCCGTCCGGGTTTGTTCAGGTGCTCGGGGTCCGCGGTCAGCAATGTTGAGAACAGGAAGCTGGTGAGCCCGCTGATCAGGACGTTGAGCACCACGCCGACGATGATCTGGTTGACGAGGTACTTGATGCTCACCACGGCCAGGACCAGGGACACGAGCGCCCCTGCGACAGCAGCGGAGAACAGGCCCGCGTACACGTTGCCGGTGACGGTGGCCACGACGGCGGCGGAGAAGGCACCCAGCAGCAACTGGCCCTCGATGGCGATGTTGACCACGCCGGCCCGTTCACAGAGCACCCCGGAGAGCGAACCGAACACCAGCGGCACAGCCAGGGTGACGGCGCCGGCCATCAGCCCTGCGAGGGAGATGGACGGCTCGGGGTCCCGTCCGCCCGCCACGATCCAGATCATGAACCCGGCGAGGAAGACGACGGCGAAGCTTCCGCCCACCCAGGCGGGGACCTTCCTTCGCTGTACGGTCAGGAAGCAGGCGTAGGCGGCGAGGGCAAGCAGCAGGACCGAGCAGATCCAGCCGAACACCATCGAGGGAACGGTGATCTTCTCGACCCGGGCGACGCCCAGGGCGGCCAGGCCCAGGACGACGATGGCAGCGATAGTGGTGGCGGGAATCCAGCGGTCCACTCCCCCGCCCTCGCGCCGCTGGCTGATCCAGCGGAAGCCGACGTAGGCGGCGGCCGCCAGCGCCACAGCCAGGGTGATCCACGCTGCGGTGGAGGAGGCGTTCGGATCACGGGCTTCGGCGATCCGGAAGCCGGCAGATTTTGTGTTGGCCAGGAACCCGAACAGCACGGTGCCCAGGATGGCGAGCAGGCCCAGGCCGACGCCGGCCTTCCAGCTCACCAGTTCCGTTGTGCCTCCCCGGCTGCCGGCACGGTTTGCTCCGGTTGTCTTGCCGGTTCCCTTTTCGGTGCCTGGCTGTTTGCCGGCGGGAGATTGTGTGGTGGCGCTCATGCTGCCGCTCCGCTCTTGACGCCGCCGGCACGCGAACCTGCGGTCCCACTTGTGGTGGTCTTCTTCTTACGGGGGTTGAGTCCGAATATCGCACGGACCAGCGGGGGTGCTGCGATGAACAGCACGATCAGGGACTGGATGACGAGCACGATGTCGATCGGTGTCTGCGTCTGGGCCTGCATTGCCACGCCGCCGGCGCGGAAGGCGCCGAACAGCAGGCCCGCGAAGAAGGTTCCCCACGGCGTCGAGCGTCCCAGCAGTGCGACCGTGATGGCATCAAACCCGATGGAGGCGGCGACACCGCCGGAAAGGTACTTTTCCGTGCCGGACACCTGGGCCACGCCGGCCAGGCCGGCCAGGGCACCGGCGATCGCCATGACCAGGATGGTGCTGCGGGCGACGTTGATGCCCGCGGTGCGGGCGGCGCTGGGATTTGCGCCGACTGCCCGGAACTCAAAGCCGATCGTGGAGCGGTTGAGCAGCCACCAGACCAGGACTGTGGCCGCTATGGCAACCAGGAAGCCCGCATGCAGGCGGAATTGCGGTCCGAGCAGTTCGGGGAACAGCGCAGTGGAGTCCAGGAACGGTGAGATCGGGTTGGTGGAACCCTTGCGCTGGAAAGCCGGGGTGGTGAGCAGGAACAGCAGCAGGAAGTTGGCGATGTAGTTGAGCATGATGGTCACGATCACCTCGTGCGCACCGGTCCGGGCCTTCAGCAGGCCCACAACGCCGCCCCAGACCGCGCCGCCGACCAGACCGGCCAGGATGACGAGAAGCAGGTGCAGGCCGATGGGCAGGTGCCAGGCGAAGCCGATGTAGGCGCCGAAGAGCGCCCCGAAGATGATCTGCCCTTGGGCACCGATGTTGAACAGGCCGGCGCGGAATGCCAGCGCGACGCCGAGCCCGGCGCAGATCAACGGGGTTGCGACGGTGAGGGTCTCGGTGATCGGATACAGCTGGGCGGCCAGGTCAGCGCCGGCCCAATTGAAGATGGACCCCTGCACGAGGGCAGTGTAGGGACGGATGACCTCGGTCAGGAGGTCCCCGGGCTGGGCGAAGAAGTAGCCGGCCGCGACGGCGACCTTGGGGTTGGTCACTGCCATCAGGATGCCGCCAAGCACGATGGCAAGCAGCACGGAGAGGAAGGAGACCATGGCGTTGCCAGTGAAGATCTGGTGCAGGACGGATCCGCCGCCGTCCCGGTCATGGTCCCGGCCGCGTCGCTGGGTGGCTGCCGGAACGGCGGACGGCGGCATCTGGCCGCCTGCGGTGTCCAGCACGACGTCGGAGGCGACAGCCTCGGCGGTGGTGCCGCCCGGCACCTGGGTGTCGGCGGCCACATGGGCGCTGTCGTCGCCTAGCGCCTGCGGTTCCGGGGTTGTCTTCTCAGACATGGGATTCTCCTTCGTGGCCGGCAGGCTCCGAAACCGCCGCTGTGGTCGTGGCGCCGGAGGCATGGGCGGAGGCGCTGGCTTCGGCTTCTGCGGCCGGGACACCGGCCATCATCAGGCCCAGCACGTCGCGGGACGTGGTGGCGGGTACGATCCCGACCAGCCGGCCGCGGTAGAGCACCGCGATGCGGTCTGCCAGCTGCAGTACTTCGTCAAGTTCCGTGGACACGATCATGACCGGCGTTCCATGGTCACGTTCTGCGATGACGCGCTTGTGGACGAACTCAATCGAGCCGACGTCGAGCCCGCGGGTGGGCTGCGAAGCGATGAACAGGCGCAGCGGACGCGAGAGTTCGCGGGCCAGCACGACCTTCTGCTGGTTGCCGCCCGAGAGGGTCCCCACCGCGGCCGAAACGGACGGGGTGCGGACGTCGAATTCCTCGACCTTCCTGGCGGCGTTGTCCGCAATCACGCCCGGCTTCATCCCCACGCCGCGCGCGAAGGGTGCCTTGTCGTAGAGGTCCAGGATCATGTTTTCGGAGATGGTAAACGTGCCCACCAGGCCGTCAAGGGTCCGGTCCTCGGGGACGAAGCCCACCCCAGCCCCGAGGACGTGCTTGACGCTCTTTCCCAGCAGTTCCTCCCCGTCGAGCGTGATGGACCCGGCCACGTGCGGCTGCACGCCAAGAATCGCCTCGGTCAGTTCCGTCTGGCCGTTGCCTTGTACTCCGGCGATGGCGAGAACTTCGCCTTTGGCGATGTCGAACGACAGGTCATCGACCACGTGCTGGCCGTTGTGGTCCGTCACGGTCAAGTTGCGGACCTTGAACGTCACCTCACCGGTCTTGGCCGGCGCCTTGTCGAGTGTCAGGCTCACGGTGCGGCCCACCATTGCGGACGCCAGTTCGGTGGGGGAAGCCGTCGGGTCGGCCTGCCCGACCACCTTGCCACGGCGGATGACCGTGATGGTGTCCGAGATGGCTTTGACTTCACGCAGTTTGTGGGAGATGAAGACGATCGACTTACCATCGCGCTTCAGCTGCCGGATGATGTCCAGGAGTTCATCGGTCTCCTGCGGCGTCAACACGGCAGTGGGTTCGTCGAGGATGAGCACCTCGGCATCACGAACCAGCGCCTTGATGATTTCGACCCGCTGCTGGACGCCGACCGGCAGGTCCTCCACCATGGCGTCGGGGTCGACGTCGAACCCGTATTGGTCCGAGATGCGGCGGATTTTCTCGCGCGTGGCTTCCAGATTGAGCAGGCCGGCGGCTTTGGTAGTCTCATTTCCCAGCGCCACATTCTCGGCCACTGTGAAGACAGGGATGAGCATGAAGTGCTGGTGGACCATCCCGATGCCGGCCGCCATGGCCTCGCCGGGGTCTTTGAAGACGACAGGCTTGCCATCGACCAGGATTTCACCCTCGGTCGGATCGTACAGTCCGTAGAGCACGTTCATCAGGGTGGATTTGCCTGCGCCGTTCTCTCCCAGGAGGCAGTGCACCTGCCCCGGTTCGACGACCAAATCGATGTGGTCATTGGCTACCAGGGACCCGAATCGCTTCGTGATCCCTTTCAGTTCGAGTTTCAAAACCCCAACCAATCTGTGTGTGTATGGATCTGCTCCGGCGCGCTGTGGGCGGCAAGGCAGCGGGTAGTCCCAGCCTAGTGTCACGTGTGGTTCCTGGGCAGGGCAGGCAGGCGGCAAAAAGGACCGCCGGCATGGTGCTGGCAACCGTACGTTGCCGGCAAAACAGAACGCGCTGCCCTCCGGCCGGGGTAACGGCGGAAGGGCAGCGCGCCCCGCGGTTCGGTGCTTACTTGGTGGGGCTGGACTTCGACTCGACCTTGACGGTGCCGGAGATGATGTCCTTCTTGAGTTGGTCCAGTTCGCTCTTCAGGTCTGCCGGCACGGCGGAATCGAGATCGTGGAACGGAGCCAGGGCCACGCCGCCGTTTGCGAGGGTTCCGATGTACGGGGAGGCGTCGAACTTGCCGTCCTTGTCGTCCTTGATGACCGATTCCACAGCGGTGGCCATGGTCTTCTGGACGGAGGACAGGATCACGGACTTGTAATCCGGGGCAGTCAGGTAGCCATCCGAGTCAACCCAGATGAGCTTGGCGTCCTTACCTTTGGACTTCGCATCCAGAATCGCGCTGCCTGCACCGCCGCCCACGGGACCCGCCACGGGGAGGACGATGTCGGCGCCCTGGTCAAGGAAGCCCTGGGTCAGGACCTTGCCCTTGTCGACCTGCTTGAAGTCACCGACGAAGGTGCCGTCCTGCTTGTCCTTGTCCCAGCCGATGAGCTGGACGTTCTTGCCCTTCTTCTCGTTGTAGTACTTCACCCCGTCGGCGAATCCGTCCATGAAGATGGTCACGGTGGGGATGTTGATGCCGCCGAACGTTGCCACCTTGCCGGTCTTGGAGGTGCCGGCTGCCAGGTAGCCGGCCAGGAAAGCAGCCTGGGCGGTGTCATAGACGATCGGCTTGACGTTCTTGGGGAACGTGGGGTCGTTGTAGTCGATGATGGCGAAGTGGCTGTTCGGGTTGGCCGTGGCAATGGACTTGGTGGCGTCGCCGAGCAGGAAGCCGACGGTCACGGTGAGCTTGCAGCCCTGCTGCACCATGGAGCGCAGGTTGGGGTCGTAATCGGTGTCAGCCTTGGACTGGACATGCTTCTCCTGGATGCCAAGGTCCTTGACCGCACTTTGCAGGCCCTCGTAGCCGGACTGGTTGAACGACTTGTCGTCGAAGCCCCCGGAGTCAGAGACCATGCATGCGGTGTAATCGGACTTGGGCGCAGCGCTTGAGCCCCCCGACGAGGACGGCGGTGCTCCACATCCGGCCAGCAGGAAGGCCGCGGCACCTGCGGTGGCCACGCCGGCCATTGAACCGCGCTTGAAGCCGGCACGCAGTGATTTCTTCAATTTTCCTCCAGGGATGATGCGAGTGGCGCTACGGGCTGGAATTCAATGAGTGTCCGTTTCGGCGCTGAAATTCTGTTTTCACTGAAGGCACGCAGCACTGCGCCGGAGCGCACTGACGGCACTTACTTTAGTGGCCTGCGCCACGTCGCCATAGCACGTCGGGAGCCCATCCGGGAGATTGTTTACAAGTTGTTACCATGCAGTAAGGGCACCGCTAAGCGCGGTGCCCTTACTGGCTGCCAATGGTTGGGCTGGCTACAGCCGGACCAGCATTTTGCCGGTGTTCGCGCCGTCCAAAAGGTCCATGAACGCCTGCGGCGCGTTCTCCAGGCCGTCCACGATGGTCTCGTCGTAGCGCACCGTCCCGTCCGCCAGCCAGGCGGCCATCTTCTCCGCAAACTCTGCCGCGTGCTGCCGCTGTCCACCTACCAGGAAACCTCGAAGCGTGAGCTGCTTGCCGATCGCCTGCATCAGGTTGTGGGGCGCCGGCGTGGGTTCGGTGGAGTTGTATTGCGCGATGGCACCGCACATTGCCACCCGGCCGCCGACGTTGAGGACTGACAGGGCGGCCTCGAGGTGTTCGCCGCCGACGTTGTCGAAGTAGACGTCGATGCCGGCGGGGCCGGCGGCCTTCTGCAGCTGTTCCACCACGGGACCATCGTGGTAGTCGAAGGCGGCATCGAAGCCAAGTTCGAGGAGCCGCGCCACCTTGGCGGGCGAACCGGCGGAGCCGATCACGCGGGACGCGCCCATGGCCTTGGCGATCTGGCCTACCAGGGAGCCCACGGCACCGGCGGCACCGGAGACGAACACGGCGTCGCCCGGCTTGAACTCCGCAACCTTAAGCAGCCCTGAGTATGCCGTCAGGCCGGTCATGCCCAGGGCCCCCAGGAACGCCGAAGCCGGGGCCAGGTCCGTGCGGGCCAGGGTGGCGGCAGCGCCGTCAACCACGGCGTACTCCCGCCAGCCGAGGGAATGCACGACGACGTCACCCTCCTTGTGTGCGGACGAACGGGACGCGATCACCTCGCCCACCGCACCGCCGTCGAGCGCCTTGCCCACGGCGAAGGGGGCGGCGTAGGACTTCACGTCATTCATCCGGCCCCGCATGTAGGGATCCACGGACATGAAGAGGTTCCGCACCAGGATTTGGCCGTCCTCGAGCGCGGGAAGCGGGGACTCTGCCAGCTCGAAGTTGTCGGCGCCCGGGCGTCCCACCGGACGGGAGGCCAGCCGGATTTCACGGGTTGTGGTTGCCAGTGCTGTGCTCATGCTGCGTACTCCAGAATCTTGAGGTCGACATTGATGTTGCCGCGGGTGGCGTTTGAATAAGGGCAGACCTGGTGCGCTTTGGCCACCAGGTCCTCCGCGGTTGCCAGGTCCAGGGCCGGAAGGGCGATTTCCAGCTCTGCGGCCAGCCCAAAGCCGGCCCCGCCGTCCAGCTGCCCCAGATGGATCTTCGCCGCCACCGCCGAGTCGGTGAGGTCGGCGCCGGCCTTGCGGGCCACCAGCCGCAGCGCGGAGTGGAAGCACGCTGCGTATCCGGCGGCGAAGAGCTGTTCAGGGTTGGTGCCCTGGCCGTTGCCGCCAAGTTCGACGGGGCTTGCCAGGTCAACTGCCAGCCGGCCGTCGTTGCTGCGCGCAGTGCCGTCGCGCCCTTCGCCGGAGGCAAGGGCCTCGGCCGTATAAAGAGTCTTCATTGGGATGTCCGTCCTGTTGGTGGATGGTTACAGCGATTCATGCAGTGCGGCCGTGAGCTTGCCCAGGGTGGTCCGCAGTTGTTCGAGTTCGTCGAGGGAAAGGCCGGCAGCGTCTGCCAGCCGCTGGGGAATGGCACTTGCCGGCCCGCTGAGGCTGCGCCCAGCAGGCGTCAGATGGATGGCCACTCGGCGTTCGTCCTCGCCGGACCGCCGGCGCTCCACCAGCCCAAGTGCCTCCAGCCGCTTGAGCAGCGGCGACAGTGTGCCCGAGTCCAGCCCCAGCTCCCCGCCGAGTTCCTTCACGCCGCGTGGTTCGTTTTCCCACAGCACCAGCATCACCAGGTACTGCGGGTAGGTGAGTCCGAGCTCTTCAAGGATGGGCCGGTAGACAGCGGTGGCGGCGCGGGACGCCGAGTACAGCGCAAAACATACTTGCCGGTCCAGGCGGGGCGCTTCGGTCATAACAACAACGTATCGCACAACTAAATT
The DNA here is from genome assembly GCF_040702335.1 of Pseudarthrobacter sp. NPDC080039. Lineage (NCBI taxonomy): Bacteria > Bacillati > Actinomycetota > Actinomycetes > Micrococcales > Micrococcaceae > Pseudarthrobacter > Pseudarthrobacter sp. NPDC080039. Next base: position 187,622 of record NZ_JBFBKY010000002.1, read on the forward strand.
GTGCACAACTTAACTGGCGCAGCGCTGGCGCGGGCCGCCCGCCGTCGTACCTCTAGCGCGGCTGGCGAGGACAGTGTCCCGGCTAGGGAACCGGCGCCTGCTCGAGGTCCCGGACGGTGCGCAGGGCTGCTGCGGCGAGGACGCGGATGCCCATGCCCAGCGACCGCTCGTCCAGGATGTAGTCGCCGCGGTGGAGGTCGTAGTCCTCGCCGCCCGGGGTTTTGGTGCCCAGTCGCATCATCGCTCCGGGAAGTTCGGCCAGGAACCACGCAAAGTCCTCGCCGCCCATGGATTGCGGGGTCAGCACCACGGCGTTCTCGCCGATTTCAGCGCGGGCGGCAGCCTCGATAATGGCGGTCTCATGCTCGGAGTTCACTACAGGGGGCACTCCCCTGGTGTGCTCCAGGTGCACGTCCACGCCGTAGGGCGCCGCCACCTGGTGGACCACCTCGTCCAGGAGTTCACCGGCAGCGTGCCAGGCGTCCCGGTCCAGGCACCGCATGGTGCCTGCCATGTAGCCGGTGCCGGGGATGGCGTTGGGTGCGGAGCCGGCCGTGATCTGGCCCCACACCACGGACACGCCGCTGCGGACATCCACCCGGCGGGACAGCACCGCAGGGACGTTGACCGCGATCTGGGCCAAAGCGAACACCAGGTCCTCGGTGAGGTGCGGACGTGAGGTGTGCCCGCCCCGGCCGGAGAGTTCGATCCGGATGGTGTCCGAGGCCGAGGTGATGGCACCGATGCGCGTTCCCACCTTGCCCACTTCAATCCGAGGGTCGCAGTGGAGCGCCAGAATGCGGGGAACCCCCTCCAGGACGCCCTGCTCGATGCAGGAGTGCGCTCCGCCGGGCATCGTTTCCTCGGCCGGCTGGAAGATGATCCGGACGGTGGCGCCAAGCGGCGTTTCCTGGTGCATCCGCTGCAGGACCAGGGCAATGCCCAGCATGGTGGTGGTGTGCACGTCGTGCCCGCAGGCGTGGGTCACGCCGTGGTTCCTGGACGCGAACGGCAGGCCGGTTTCCTCGATGATGGGCAGGGCGTCGATGTCACCGCGGAGGGCGGTGGCAATGGGGCCTTCGCCCACATCCACCGTCAGGCCGGTGCCCTCCAGGCGGCGTGGGGACAGGCCGGCCGCTTCGAGCCGCTCGGCCAGCTTTTCAGTGGTGCGGAATTCCTTGAAGGACAGTTCCGGGTGCGCATGGAGGTCCCTCCGGAATTCGATCAGTTCCGGCAGGAGCGGTTCGAGCCACGGAGCCACCAAAGCGGTGGGCTCGGCTTCAGTAGTGTAATTGCGCACTGCTTCACTCTAGCGAGGGTGCCCGCTTTAGCACCCATTCACTGACGCAGCATTACATCGGAACCTGCCGGCACGCGCGGCGCCGGCAGGTTGTGCCGGCTAAAGAACGTCCGTGTCCCCGCTTGCCTTCAGAGCGTCCACGGCGGCCTTTACCCGCTGGGAATTGGCCATGGTGGTCACCAGCAGGGCATCCGGGGTATCGACGATGACGACGTCCTGGATGCCGATCAGCGCGATCACGCGCTTGGTGTCCGTGACCACCACGCCGCTGGAGTTCTCGGTGAAGACGCGGGCGCCTTCACCGAGGACGGTGACGTCGTCCACTTCCTTGGCGCTGTTCAGCCGGCCGACCGAGGCGAAGTCGCCAACGTCGTCCCAGCGGAAGGACCCGGGCACGACGGCGACGTCCCCGGCTTCGGCGGCGGGCTCGGCCACTGCGTAGTCGATGGCGATCTTGGGCAGGGTGGGCCAGATGCGGGCGGTGACCTCGTCACGCTGCGGGGTGTCCCAGGCGCGTGCGATTTCCTGCAGGCCCTGGAACAGTTCGGGCTGGTTGGCCTCGAGGTGCTTGAGCATCAGCGAGACGGGCGCCACGAACATGCCGGCGTTCCACACGTAGTCGCCGCTGTCCACGTACTGCTGGGCCACCACCTCGTCGGGCTTCTCGACGAACTCCACCACGTCATGGGCGCTCGGCGCTCCCTCGACATTCAATGCCTTGCCGGAACGGATGTAGCCGAAACCGGTGGAGGGGTGGGTGGGCTTGATGCCGATGGTGACGATCTTGCCCGCGGCGGCCGTGTGGATCGCCTCGCGGACAGCCTGCTGGAACAGCGCATCCGGGCTGATCACCTGGTCAGCGGCGAAGGAACCCATAATGGTGTCGGGATCGCGCTCATGCAGGATCGCCGCGGCAAGGCCGATGGCTGCGGCCGAGTCCTTGGGCTCCGACTCAAGGACCAGGTCGGCGTCGTGGACCTCGGGAAGCTGGCGGCACACCGCTTCACGGTGCGCCTTGCCGGTCACCACCAGCATCCGGTCGCCAGCCAGCGGGTGCAGGCGGTCATATGTGGCGCGCAGCAAAGTGCTGCCGGATCCCGTGAGATCGTGAAGGAACTTGGGAGCTGCTGCTCGTGACAGAGGCCAGAGGCGGGTCCCCACTCCGCCTGCCGGAATCACCGCAATGAAGCGGTCAAGGGGTGAAGCCGGGCTTGTCACTTTGTCTGTACTCATCACGGCTACTTTAGCCGAAGGGGGGCAAGTGGCTCCTGTGATGACACCGGCCGTGATGTCACCGGCGCACCGTGATTCGCCCCGCCGCCGGGTCCAAATGCGGCCAATGGTGTGGTGTTGGTCTCATTTAGGGCGAAAATCCGCACCAGCACTGGGCACCAACGAACGTCTAAATTGAATAAGCTGTAAGCGGAGCCTAGATTTAGGCCTGAGCTACGAGTGCTCTCGCAGCAGGCGTTCCCCCCGCATGGATCTCATGCCAGCGCCGCTGTGTTGCAGGGAGGTTTATCAGTGCCGACAAAACCAGCTGGCACCTTGTACCGCGGCCGTGAAGGCATGTGGTCCTGGGTAGGACACCGCATTACCGGTGTAGTGATCTTTTTCTTCTTGTTGGTCCACGTGCTGGACACCTCCTTGGTGCGTGTGTCACCGGAGGCCTACACCGCTGTCATCGGCGCCTACAAGAACCCGCTGATGGCATTGGGCGAGACCGGCCTCGTCGCCGCCATCGTTTTCCACGCCTTCAACGGCCTGCGGATCATTGCGGTCGACTTCTGGAAGAAGGGTGCCAAGTACCAGCGCCAGATGCTGTGGGCAGTACTGGCCCTCTGGGTTGTGACCATGGTCGCCTTCTCCATCCGCCACCTGTCCCTCGCCCTCGGAGGTCACTAAGCCATGACTGCAACGATCGAGAGCCCCCGCAGCGGGCGGATCGCCCCCCAGTACCGCCGGAGCGGCGGCGCCAAGGGCAACTTCGAGATGATCGCCTGGCTGTTCATGCGCCTCTCCGGCGTGGTGCTGGTGGTCCTCATCTTCGGCCACCTGTTCGTGAACCTCATGGTGGGCGAGGGCATCCACGCCATCGACTTCGGGTTCGTGGCCGGCAAGTGGGCTGACCCGTTCTGGCAGTTCTGGGACCTTGCCATGCTGTGGCTGGCCATGCTGCACGGCACCAACGGTGTCCGCACCATCATCAACGACTACGCGGAGAAGACGTCCACCCGCCGCTGGCTGAAGACGGTTCTCTATGCGGCCGCAGTGGTCATCATCCTCCTTGGCACGCTGGTGATCTTTACCTTCAACCCGTGCCCCGTGGTGAACGGCGTCGCCCTTCCGGGCGGATTCTGCCCTGCCTAGCACTGGCACCACCCCGGGCCCGCGGGCATTGCCGCGGGCCCTGTTTTGCGGAGCAGGCAAAGCCGCCCCGTTGTTTCATAGCGAATTTTGAGAGAAAGAGCGTCTGGTATGCAGGTCCATAAGTACGACGTCGTCATCGTCGGTGCCGGTGGCGCTGGCATGCGCGCCGCGATCGAATCCGGTCAGCGCGCGCGCACAGCAGTACTGACCAAGCTCTACCCCACCCGCTCGCACACCGGTGCGGCACAGGGTGGCATGTGCGCAGCCCTTGCCAACGTCGAGGAAGACAACTGGGAATGGCACACGTTCGACACCGTCAAGGGTGGCGACTACCTGGTTGACCAGGACGCCGCGGAGGTCATGGCCAAGGAAGCCATCGACGCGGTGCTGGACCTGGAAAAGATGGGCCTGCCGTTCAACCGGACGCCCGAAGGCCGGATCGACCAGCGCCGGTTCGGCGGCCACACCCGCGACCACGGCAAGGCTCCGGTCCGCCGGGCATGCTACGCCGCGGACCGCACCGGCCACATGATCCTGCAGACCCTGTACCAAAACTGCGTCAAGCACAACGTCGAGTTCTACAACGAGTACTACGTCCTGGACCTGCTGACGGTCGAAGAGGATGCTGTCCGCCCCGACGGCACGCCCTACAAGCAGAAGCGCGTGGCCGGCGTCGTGTCCTACGACCTCGCCTCCGGTGAACTGCACGTGTTCCAGGCCAAGTCCGTGGTCTTCGCATCCGGCGGCGCCGGCAAGGTCTTCAAGACCACGTCCAACGCCCACACCCTGACCGGTGACGGTATGGGCATCGCATTCCGCCGCGGCATCCCGCTGGAGGACATGGAGTTCTTCCAGTTCCACCCCACCGGCCTTGCCGGACTGGGCATCCTGCTGTCCGAGGCCGCCCGCGGTGAAGGTGCCATCCTCCGCAACTCCGAGGGTGAGCGCTTCATGGAGCGCTACGCCCCCACCATCAAGGACCTGGCACCGCGTGACATCGTGGCCCGCTCCATGGCCAACGAGGTCCGCGAAGGCCGCGGCTGCGGCCCGAACAAGGACTACGTCCTCCTGGACCTGACCCACCTGGAGCCGGCACACATCGACGCCAAGCTTCCGGACATCACCGAGTTCGCCCGCACCTACCTGGGCGTGGAACCGTACACCGAGCCGGTGCCGGTATTCCCCACGGCGCACTACGCCATGGGCGGCATCCCCACGAACATCGAGACCGAGGTCCTGCAGGACAACGACACCGTGATCCCCGGCCTCTTCGCCGCCGGTGAAGTGGCCTGCGTATCCGTCCACGGCTCCAACCGGCTGGGCACCAACTCGCTCCTGGACATCAACGTGTTCGGCAAGCGCGCCGGCATCGCCGCTGCGGAGTACTCCAAGACCGCCCCGTTCGTGGAGCTGCCGGAGAACCCGCTGGCCTACACCACTGAACTGCTGGACATTGCCCGCAACGGCACCGGCGACGAGAAGGTGGCGCAGATCCGCAAGGAACTGCAGGACACGATGGACGCCAACATGCAGGTGTTCCGCACGGCGGACACCCTGAACCAGGTGCTGCGCGACATTGCCTCCTTCGAGGAGCGGTACAAGCGCATCAACGTCCAGGACAAGGGCAAGCGCTTCAACCTGGACCTGCTCGAGGCCGTTGAGCTCGGCTTCCTGCTGGAACTGGCCAAGGTCATGACCGTGGCCGCACTGCACCGCGAGGAATCCCGCGGCGGACACTTCCGCGAGGACTTCCCCGATCGTGACGACGAGAAATTCATGAAGCACTCCATGGCGTACAAGGATGACCATGCGCCGGCCGACGGATCGGCGGAATCAATCGCCGGCATCCGCCTCGCCACCAAGCCGGTTGTCTTTACCCGCTACGAGCCGATGGTGAGGAAGTACTAAGATGACCGCTGAAATCGCTGAGCCAGCCTCAAAGGTTGAACTTCCTGCCGGCGTCGGCGGAGGCGGGGAAATCCCCACGTTCGACGTCCACATGCGGGTCCGCCGCTACAACCCGGAGGTTTCCGGGGAAGCCACCTGGGACGACTTCCACCTGACCATGTACGGGACGGACCGCGTGCTTGATGCCCTGCACAAGGTCAAGTGGGAAATGGACGGCACCCTGTCGTTCCGCCGCTCCTGCGCCCACGGTGTGTGCGGCTCGGACGCCATGCGCATCAACGGCCGAAACCGCCTTGCCTGCAAGACGCTGCTGAAGGACCTGGACACGTCCAAGCCCATCACAGTGGAGCCCATCAAGGGCCTGCCGGTGGAGAAGGACCTGATCGTGGACATGGAACCGTTCTTCCAGTCGTACCGCGAAGTCATGCCGTTCCTCATCAACAAGGGCCACGAGCCTACCCGCGAACGCCTGCAGTCCGCAGAGGACCGGGAACGCTTCGACGACACCACCAAGTGCATCCTGTGCGCCGCGTGCACGTCCTCCTGCCCCGTGTTCTGGACGGACGGGCAGTACTTCGGTCCCGCAGCGATCGTCAACGCACACCGCTTCATCTTCGATTCCCGTGACGATGCCGGTGACATGCGCCTGGAAATCCTCAACGACAAGGAAGGCGTGTGGCGCTGCCGCACCACCTTCAACTGCACCGAGGCATGCCCGCGCGGCATCCAGGTCACGCAGGCCATCGCGGAGGTCAAGCAGGCCATCCTGGCCCGCCGGATCTAGTCGCGTCCAACAACAGGTACAACGGCCGACGGCGTCGCCCACCACACGTGGTGGCGGCGCCGTCGTTCGTTTTGGCACAGAAAGGGGACGGCATGTCCCGCTCCGAAAAAGTCTCCTTTGCCGGTTCCACGGGCGAAATGCTGTCCGGCATCATCGACGTCCCGGAAGGTCCGGTTAAGGGGTGGGGCGTCTTCTCGCACGGCTTCACGCTGGGCAAGGACAGCCCCTCCGCAGCCCGCATGTGCAAGGCGCTGGCGGACAGCGGCATTGGCATGCTGCGCTTCGACAACGTGGGACTGGGCGGCTCTGCCGGTGAATGGTCCGCGGGGTCCTTCAGCCACAAAGTGGCTGACACGGTAAAGGCTGCGGAGTTCATGCGCAGCGAAGGGAAGGAGATTTCGCTCCTGGTGGGGCACTCCTTTGGCGGCGCCGCCGTGCTTGCGGCCGCGCGGGAGATCCCGGAGCTCGATGCCGTTGCCACGGTGGGCGCACCCTTCTCCCCCAAGCACGTGGCGCACGTCTTCGATGCAGCACTGGACAGGATCCTCAGCGAGGGCAGTGCCGAGGTGGACCTGGGCGGCAAGCGGGTGGAAATCCGCCGTCATTTCGTCGAGGACCTGGAGAACGCAGACCTGACGGACTGCATCCGGCAGCTGCACAAGCCCCTGATGGTGCTGCACTCCCCCACCGACAACACGGTGGGGATCGAGAACGCCAGCACCATCTTCCAGACCGCCAGGCACCCGCGGAACTTCGTATCGCTGGAGGGAAGCGACCACCTGCTGACGGGCAAGGGCCAGGCTGCCCGGGCCGCCCGGATCATCGCCGCCTGGGCAGACCAGTACCTGGACGCCGGGAACGGCTCCTAGAACGGCACCGGAGGCCATCCCCTGTGGTCAGGTCTGGGGCGTCGCTCGGCGCGCCCCGAGGATGGCTTTCCGGGGAGAGCTGCCGGAGTCCAGGTCGGCCTCCCGCACGGCTGCCCACCCTGCGGAGACAAGGTAGACCTGGCTGACCAGGTTGAACCAGATCAAGAGCCCGATGATGACGGCGAACGAGGCCAGGAGGGGGTTGCGGCTGGCCCCGCCCAGGAGCTCGGTGCTGAAGATCTGCAGCACAGTAGTGCCCAGGGCGGCGAGGATGGTGCCCTCAAGCAGGGCCTGGCGTGAGAGCTTCAGGCCTGCTGCCAGCCGGTACATGATCAGCGCGGTAACCCAGTTCAGCACCAGCGGGACGAAGATTTTGACGGACGTGGTGAGTGGACCGGCCAGGGCTTCGGTAAGGTGCAGGAAGTTCGAAACCCAGCCGGCCGCCGTGCCGAATACCAGTGACGCACCCGCGCTGAGTACCAGGGCCACCCCCAGCAGCAGGAGGGTTCCGGCGTCGCGGAGTTTCAGCAGGATGGGGTTGACCATCAGTGGCGGCAGTTGCAGCACGCCACGGAGGCCGTCCCGCAGGCCGTTGATCCAGCCGAGGGACGTGACAACCGTGACCACGGCACTGATGATGGCGGTCCAGCCAAGGCTGCCGGGATTGAGCAGGTCCTTGGGATCCACCAGGCCCTGGCCGCCATTGATCTTCAGCAGGCCGGGGGCGCTGGTGGCCACGCTTTTGATGATCGTGTCCAGCAGCGCCGGTTGACTGCTCAGCACCAGGCCAGCCACGGAAAAACCGGTGGCCAGCAGGCCGGTGATGGAGAAGAACATGGTGAAGCCGATGCCGGCGCTCATCAAGGGCCCGTAGTGGAGGCTGTAATGCCGGAACGCGCGCATGGGCCGCAGGACGTTCACGCGGGCAGTGAGCCACTGCACAAGGGCCATCAGGGCGGCGAACCTGGCTCCGGTCCTGCGCACCCTGTTCCACTCCAACCGCTTCTGGATGACCTCCAGCTTCAGCTGGGCGTGCTCAGTGGGCAGCGGCTGCTGGTTACCCTGCGTCCGTTGGGGTGTCCGCGGCATCGCCCCTGAAGCGGGTGTCGCCGTGGTTGTCAGTTTCGGTCCCAAAGTCCAGCTCTTCCCGTAGCTGCCAGATGCCGTCGGCATCATGCTCATAGAGTCCCATGCTAACCACGGGGAAGGTTGCCCTGTAGTTCTTCAGCACCGTTTCGGCCTCATCGAGGCTTTCGGGGGCAACATCGTGGGCGATGGTTACGTGGGGATGGTAGGCAAAGGGCAGTTCGCGGTGGAGCGGGCCCTGCTGGAGCTTGCGGTGCAGGTCCACGCAGTGATCAAACCCGTCCTCCACGTTGATGAAGACCACGGGAGAAACCGGCCGGAAGGTTCCGGTCCCGGCGATGGTGACCATAAAGGGGCTCTGGCACCTGGCCACTTCGCGCACGTGCCGGCGGGTGGCCTCCCAGTCCTGGGTGGGGGTGGTGGTCACCAGGGTGATATGTGCCGGTACCACGCCCGCCATGGGGTCGCCGAAAGACGCCCGCCATCGCTGGAGTTCTTCGGCGATCTCCGGCGGAAAACCCAGGATGACGCCCACGCTGATTTCGTCGCTGGGCGTCACGCTTTGTTCGGCGCCGGGGCTCTTGCCTGACTGGTCTCCGATTCGGTCGGCCAGGGTCCGCTCGGCCTGGGCGGCAGGGCGGGCACCTCCCCTGGCGGTGACGTTTCCCGAAGACATGACGCTAGCGGACTCCTGCGAGGCTGAGGGACGGCAGGAAGCCCATGCGCTGGTACACCTGGCCCAGGGTGACCGAGGCAATCTCGCGGGCCCGTTCCGCGCCGAGGGCCAGCAGCCTGTCGAGTTCCGCGGGATCAGCCATGAGTTCGTTGGTCCGGTTGCGCAGGGGGGTGATGAAGTCCACCACCACCTCGGCGAGGTCCACTTTGAGGTGGCCGTACATTTTGCCCTGGTATTCGGCTTCCAGGTCCGCCACGGACTTGCCCGTAAGGGAGGAGAAGATGGTCAGCAGGTTGGAGACCCCCGGCTTCTCCTCCGGGTCGAAGCGGATGTCCGTGCCGGCGTCTGTCACTGCGGACTTGATGCGCTTGGCGGCGATCTTGGGATCTTCCAGGAGCTGGATGGCGCCGTTGGGCGACTCCCCCGTCTTCGACATTTTGGCGCTGGGATTCTGGAGGTCGTAGATCTTGGCGCTTTCCTTGACGATGGTCGCCTCGGGAACGGTGAACGTGTGGCCAAACCGGGTGTTGAACCGTTGGGCCAGGTTCCGGGTGAGTTCAAGGTGCTGCCGCTGGTCCTCACCCACGGGCACGAGATCACTCTGGTAAAGGAGGATGTCCGCGGCCATCAGGGTGGGGTAGGCAAAGAGGCCCAGCGTGGCGGCGTCGGCGCCGGACTTCTGGGTTTTGTCTTTGAACTGCGTCATCCGCGACGCCTCGCCGAATCCCGTGATGCAGTTCAAGGCCCATGCAAGCTGGGCATGCTCGGGAACATGGGACTGGACAAAGAAGATGCTCTTGTCGGGGTCGATCCCGGCGGCAATGTACTGGGCAGCCACGATCCGGGTGCGCTTTGCCAGTTCCGAGGGGTCGAAATCCACGGTGATGGCATGCAGGTCCGGGATGAAGAAGACGGCGTCATACTCCGCCTGCATGTCCACCCAGTTGCGCACGGCTCCGATGTAGTTGCCCAGGTGCAGGGAATCGGCAGTGGGCTTGGCGCCGGACAGGATGCGCTTTTTGGCGGTGGGGGAAGTCTGGGTGGTCATGGAGAAACTTTCGGGCTTAGAGCTGGTAGTCCACTACCAGCGGGGCGTGGTCGGAGAAGCGGGTGTCCCAGGAGGCTGCACGGTCAACGACCGCCGAAATGGCGGACGCCGCCAGCCCGGGAGTGGCCAGATGGTAGTCGATGCGCCAGCCGGTGTCGTTGTCGAACGCCTTGCCGCGCCAGGACCACCACGTGTAGGGCCCGTCGACGTCGCCGGCCAGGTTCCTGTGGACATCGTGCCAACCGATCCCCTCGCCCAGGAAACGGTCGAAGTAGGCGCGTTCCTCCGGGAGGTGCCCGGCCTTCTTGACGTTGCCTTTGGAGTTCCTGATGTCCCTGGGCGTGTGGGCGACGTTCAGGTCCCCTACCACCAGGGCGTGGTCGCTGTGCTTGGTCAGCTCCGGAAGCCGGGTGCTCATAACGTCCAGGAAGCGGAACTTGTCGTCCTGTTTGGGGGTCCCCACTTCGCCCGAATGCACATAAGCGCTGGCAACGGTGAGGTGGACAGGGTTCCCTGCGGCATCCGGGACGCGGAAGTCGGCCTCAACCCAGCGGCCGGCAGTGGCGAAGTAGTCGTCGCCGATGCCGTTCCTGGTGTCGAGCGGTTCCTGGCGGGACGCTATGGCGACGCCGGCACGGCCTTTGGCTTCCGCTTCGGCGTGCAGGATGTGCCAGCCATCCCCCAGCAGCTCCCGGACGATCGCGTCAGGGGCGCGCACTTCCTGCAGGCAGAGAATGTCCACTTCGCGCGGCTCCAGCCACGCCGCCATGCCGTTTTTGTAGGCAGCCCGGAGGCCGTTGACGTTCACGGATGCGATGCGGATGTGGTCCTTGTTCAATGCCGAGCTCACCCGCTCCACTCTAGTCGATGATGGTTCCGGTCACCGGCTCGCCGCTGCCGCCGGAAGACTTGATCATGTCCCTGGCGTTGGTGGCCGTGATCTCGATCGTCTCCAGGGCGCGGTTGATGGTGTCCTGGTTGGCGGCGGCGCCCTTGGCGCGTTCCTCCTCCACCACGCGGACCTGCACCTGGACGATCTTGAAGGAGTGGTCCAGCTTCAGGTCCCGCACTTCGTCAGCGTCGCGGCGCTCGTAGATGACGCGTGTGCCGCCCTGGTCCGCAGCTGTATGGGCCGGCGCGCGTCCGGTGGCCGTGTGGAAGGCGCTCTGCGCCTCTGAGAGCTTCGCCCCTGCCTTCTTGGCGGCCCGCTGGATGCTGAAGACCACAAACGCTGCCAGCGCCAGCCAGAAAGCGGCAATGACGGCGACAACCCAGCCCACGGCGTCGTTCTGGTTGGCGGCGAAGATGACCGCCACAATGAAGGCAGTCACCAGGACCATCAGGCCCGGCCCGCTGATCCGGAACATCGAAAAGCCGCCCCTGGCGGGTTTGGAGGATGACGAAGAGCTGCCCAAAGTTCGCATGGAGCTATTGTCTCAAACGGTGGACCGTGCTCCCGCCGCCTTCCACCTCGGGCGAACAGCGCGGGAGCAATCGGTCACTTCTGGCGTCGGTCTCCGCTGCGCAGGACCTCCAGCCGCTGCCGGAACTCTGTCTCGTCGACCTCGCCGCGGGCATAGCGTTCGCGCAGCACTCCTTCGGCCCCCTGGCCGGCTGCCCAGTGCTGGTTCCGGCGCCAGGTCCTGCGGGCCACGAAGATGAACAGCGCGATCACCAGGATCCAGAAGAGCGGGAACAACAGGAACCAGGGGGAAAAGGCACCGTGCCAGGGTCCGTAGGCGACTGTGTCGGCCGGCACCTGCGCAGCCGCGGACAGGGCTGCGGCGGACAGTGCGGTGGTCAGTGAAGGCAACATTTTCGTTCTCCAGACTTTCTCAACAGGCCGGGGATCCGGCCTTGTATCGAGTCTCGTTGCCGGAGCCTGCGGGCGCGTCCGGCGGCGGGAGTCACCTGCACCCGGCCGCGTACTCCCCTGGGAGTCCGGCGGCTGCACCCGATGCCGGGGTCAGCCTGCCCAGCCGGGCCTGACGAGGCCGGATTCGTAGGCCAGGACCACCAGTTGCGCCCTGTCCCTGACCATCAGCTTCGCCATGATCCGCGAGACATGCGTCTTTGCCGTGAGCGGAGTGATGAACAGCCGGTCCGCTATTTCGGCGTTGTTCAACCCCTCCCCCACAAGCTGCAGGACTTCCCGTTCCCTCTCGGTGATGCGGTCCAGCGCCACGGGCGGTTCGGCGGCGCGGGAGTGGCGTGCCAGCTGGGCCATGATCCGCCGGGTCACCGACGGCGACAGCAGCGCATCGCCGTCATGCACGATGCGGACCGCGCGCAGGAGCTCGGCCGGTTCGGTGTCCTTGACCAGGAAACCGGCGGCACCGGCCCGCACGGCCTCGGCGATGTATTCATCCAGCTCGAAGGTGGTGAGGATGACCACCCGGGTACCGGACAGCGAGGGATCGGAGAGGATCCGGCGCGTTGCCTCCAGGCCGTCACCGTCCGGCATGCGGATATCCATCAGCACCACGTCGGGGTGGTATTGGCGGGCGAGCCGCACCGCTTCGCGACCCGTCCCGCATTCCGCCACCACCTTCATGTCGGCTTCGGCGTCCAGCAGCGCCCGGAAGCCCGCACGGATGAGGTTCTGGTCATCGGCAAGCAAGATGCTGATCATCCTGGTTCCTGCCCTGCACGGGCGGGCAGCGGGAGGACCGCGCGGACCCGCCAGCCCGTACCGGACGGTGCTGGCCCGAGCCCAAGCCTGCCGCCCAAAGCTGCCACCCGCTCCCTCATGCCGGTGATGCCGTTACCTTCGGGCAGTGTGCCGGCCCCGGCGCCGTCGTCGTCAATGGTCACCAGCAGCTCCCCTTTCGCAGCGTGGATGGAAACCTGGGCCGTCCGCGCCCCGGAATGCCGGACCACATTGGTCAGCGCCTCCTGGATGATCCGGTACGCCGTTTCCTGCACTGCAGCGGGAACGTGTTCCGTACCCGGGCCGCCCTGAAGCCGGACCTCGAGCCCGGCCCGCCGCGCGTTGTCAACGAGTTCCGGGACCCGGTCCAGGCTCGGCCGGCTGGTGGGGCTCAACGGCGCATCTTCCCGGAGCACGCCCAGCAGCTGCCGGACCTCGGCCAGTGATTCCCTGCTCGCTGCCTTGATGGTCTCCAGGGCGGGCCGGAACTGCGCCGGATCCTTCTCACCCAGGTGCAGCGCCACCGAAGCCCGAACATTGATCAGGGACAGCGAATGGGCCACCACGTCATGGATGTCCCGGGCCAGGGCAAGCCGGTATTCGTCGCGGGCAGCCTGCTCCGCCGCGGCCTCCTGGCGGCGCCGTTCGGCCAGCCGTTCGCCGCGGAACCGCACCCCTTCGCCGATCAGGACCAGGATGGCCAGCCATGAGGAACCGGCAAATGCGCGGACGAACGCCGTTTCGTCGCCGCTGCGTGCGGCGGCAAGAAAGAACGCCAGGATTCCTGCCGCCGCCCCCAACCATGCCGCAGCGCGCTTTCCGGCCGCCGCCGTCAGGACCAGGGCCAGCGCGAAGGACAGGACCACCGGACCCCAGGCGTAGCCCATGGCAAGGTACGCTGCGGTGGCCCCGGCGGCGACGGGCAGCATCACCAGCGGCGCGCGCCGGCGAAAGGCCAGGGCTGCGGGGCCCAGCAGCAGAAGTGCCAGTGCCAGCGGATCCAGCGGGACGTGGCCGGGCTGCCGTGAGGACGCGAACGCCGACCCTGCCACCTGGATCACGGCGACCACCACCACGATGACGGCGGTGGGCGGTCCCCTGAAACGGTGCTGCATGGTCCGAGCCTATTCCCGCGGACTGTGAAAGTCGTCAGGTGGGCGGCGTAGCGCCCGTACTCCTCCTGGAGTAGGTGCACGGGGCCGCCTCGGCGGGCCTGCCGGCGCTGCGCTTAAACGGCCGACGGCGGCGCGGTACCTTCCGTACGGAAGGTACCGCGGCGCCGTCGTGCGCTTCGGGGCGGTCCTACTCCCCGACGCCTGATGCGCGTTCCGCGGCCTCGACCACGTTGGTCATCAGCAGCGCCACCGTCATGGGGCCCACGCCGCCCGGGTTGGGCGAGATCCAGCCGGCGACCTCGGCGGCCGCGGGATCGATGTCACCGTAGACGCGGCTCTTGCCCGTCTCCGGATCGGTCTCACGGGTCACTCCCACATCCAGCAGTGCTGCGCCCGGCTTGACGTCGGCGGCCTTGACGATGTGCTTCACACCCGCCGCGCCCACGATCACGTCCGCCTGCCGGAGCAGCTCCGACAGGTTTTTGGTCCCGGTATGGGTCAGGGTCACGGTGGCGTTGACGTCCCGCCGCGTGAGCAGCAGCCCGATGGAACGGCCGATGGTCACGCCCCGTCCGACCACCACGACGTGCTTGCCGGCAAGGCTGTAGCCGTTGCGCTCGAGGAGTTCGATGACTCCCCGGGGAGTGCAGGGCAGCGGCGTGGTGATCTTGTTGTTGACGTTCAGCACCAGCCGGCCGAGGTTGGTGGGGTGCAGGCCGTCGGCGTCCTTGGCGGGGTCGATCCGTTCCAGGATGGCGTCCGTGTCCAGATGCTTGGGAAGCGGCAGCTGGACGATGTAGCCGTGGCAGGCGGGGTCCGCATTGAGTTCGTCAATGAGGGCCTCCACCTGTTCCTGGGTGGCGTCGGCCGGCAGCTCGCGCTGGATGGAGTTCATCCCGATCTGCACTGACTGCTTGTGCTTCATGGAGACGTACAGCTGCGAGGCGGGGTCGGCGCCCACCAGCACAGTGGCGATGCCGGGAGTGACGCCCTTAGCCTTGAGTGCGGCCACGCGTTCGGTCAGCTCGGCCTTGATGGCTGCGGCGGTGGCCTTGCCGTCGAGGATCTGTGCGGTTGTGGTTTCAGTCATTGGTTACCACTGCTCGTGCTGCGGGTAGAGCGGGAAGTCTGCTGCCAGCTTGTCCACGCGGGCCTGCAGTGCTTCGACGTCGGCGCTGTTGCCTGCCTTGAGGGCGGTGGCGATGATCTCGGCAACCTCGGTGAACTCGGTGGCGCCGAAGCCGCGGGTGGCCAGGGCAGGCGTGCCGATGCGCAGGCCGGAGGTGACCATCGGCGGGCGGGGGTCGAACGGAACGGCGTTGCGGTTCACGGTGATGCCCACGGAGTGCAGGAGGTCCTCGGCCTGCTGGCCGTCCAGCTGTGAGTTGCGGAGGTCGACGAGGACCAGGTGGACGTCCGTGCCGCCGGTGAGGACGGAGACGCCGGCCTCGGCAACGTCCGCCTGGTTCAGGCGGTCGGCGATGATCTTTGCACCCTCGAGGACGCGTTCCTGGCGTTCCTTGAATTCCTGGGTTCCGGCGATCTTGAAGGCTACGGCCTTGGCGGCGATGACGTGCATCAGCGGGCCGCCCTGCTGGCCGGGGAAGACGTTGGAGTTCAGCTTCTTGCCGTACTGTTCCTTGGCCAGGATGACGCCGGAACGGGGGCCTGCCAGGGTCTTGTGCACGGTGGAGGTGACGACGTCGGAGTGCGGCACCGGGCTCGGGTGCAGTCCGGCGGCAACCAGGCCGGCGAAGTGCGCCATGTCGGTCCACAGCAGCGCGCCCACTTCATCGGCGATGGAGCGGAAGGCCGCGAAGTCCAGGTGGCGGGGGTAGGCGGACCAGCCGGCGATGATCACCTGGGGCTTTTCCTTGATGGCCTGCTCGCGGAGCTTGTCCATGTCCACCCGGAAGGTGTCTTCCTCCACCTGGTAGGCCGCAACTTCGTAGAGCTTGCCGGAGAAGTTAAGCTTCATGCCGTGGGTCAGGTGGCCGCCATGGGCCAGGGACAGGCCAAGGATCTTGTCGCCGGGGGTGATCATGGCGGAGAGCGCCGCGGCGTTGGCCTGGGCACCGGAGTGCGGCTGGACGTTGGCGAACTCGGCGCCGAACAGTGCCTTGACCCTGTCGATGGCCAGCTGCTCTGCGACGTCGACGTATTCGCAGCCGCCGTAGTAGCGGCGGCCCGGGTAGCCCTCGGCGTACTTGTTGGTGAGGACCGAGCCCTGGGCCTCCATCACGGCGCGCGGGGCGAAGTTCTCGGAGGCAATCATTTCCAGGGTGCCGCGCTGGCGGCCAAGCTCCTGCTCGAGGACTTTGGCGATTTCGGGGTCGAGCTCGGCCAGCGGCTGGTTGCTGACGGCTGTGGTTGAGGTGGCTGTAGTAGTCACGAAGAACTCCTGGCTAGGGATACGGGCACTGCTTAGGTCAGGCTACCGGCTGGCGCGCTTTCCTACCGTGTTGATGACAGGGTATGGAAGCACGGCATGGCACTGCTGCGCTGACGCGGGGTGCAGCCCCAATTCCGGCAAGACATGACCCTCGGCCCAGGCGTACGATCCGTGGTCTTCGTGATTGCCGCTCCCTGGTGGTTAGCCACCCAACGCCAGTTGCGACCGTTCCAGCCTACCAAAAGCGGGGCCTGCGGCGCGGGTAGGCTATTACGCGTGAATGAACAGCTGCTGAACCAAGCGTACGTCGTAACCCTGTCCTGCCCGGACCGTCCCGGAATTGTCCACGCCGTGGCCGGAGCACTGCTGGTGGCAGGCTGCAACATCACCGATTCGCAGCAGTACGGCAGCCCCACAACGGGGAACTTCTTCATGCGGGTGGAGGTCACCACGGCTGCTCCCAAGTCCGGGCTGCGCGCCGCGCTTGAGCCGGTGGCGGAAGCCTTCTCCATGCAGTGGAGCCTTAATACTGTGGGCGATAAGGTGCGTACCCTGGTGATGGCCAGCACGTCGGCGCACTGCCTTAACGATCTGCTTTTCCAGCAGCGCTCGGGCACGCTTCCCATCGAGATTCCCGCCATTGTGTCCAACCACCGGGATTTGGCCGGGCTCGCCGAGTTCTACGGCATCCCGTTCCACTACATCCCCGTCACCAAGGACACCAAGAGCCAGGCGGAGGACAAGCTGCGCGCCCTGATTGCCGAGCACGATATCGAGTTGACCGTCCTGGCCCGTTACATGCAGATCCTCTCCGATGAGTTGTGCACCGACCTCACGGGCAAGGCCATCAACATCCACCATTCGTTCCTGCCGTCCTTCAAGGGCGCCAAGCCGTACCACCAGGCACATGCCCGCGGCGTGAAGCTGATCGGTGCCACCGCCCACTACGTCACCGCCGCATTGGACGAGGGCCCGATCATCGAGCAGGAAGTCATCCGCGTGGACCACGCCCGCACCGCGGAACAGTTCGTGCAGATGGGCCGCGACGTGGAAGGCCGCACACTGGTGCAGGCCGTGCAGTGGCACGCCGAGCACCGGGTGCTGCTGGACGGCAACCGGACGGTGGTCTTCAACTAACCCCCTCCCGGGCGGGGGCAGTCGCAATAGACACGGATGCCGGCGCCGGCAGGGGTGGCTTAGGGTGAAGCCATGGCTCCTCTTTACCCTTTCGCCGGCAACTCCCCGGCCGTCCATGAATCAGCGTTCGTGGCACCGTCGGCCTCGATCATCGGCAACGCCACTTTGGGTCAGGACTCCAGCGCCTTCTACGGCGTCTCAGTCCGGGCCGACACCGCGGCCATCACCGTGGGCGCGGGCAGCAACCTGCAGGACAATGTGGTGCTGCACGCCGACCCCGGATTCCCCTGCACGGTGGGCGAACGCGTCAGCGTGGGGCACGCCGCCGTCGTGCACGGCTGCACGGTGGAGGACGACTGCCTGATCGGGATGGGCGCCACCGTCCTCAACGGGGCAGTGATCGGCGCCGGCTCGCTGGTGGCGGCCGGCGCCGTGGTGCTGGAAGGAACGGTGGTTCCGCCCCGGTCACTGGTGGCGGGGGTACCCGCCAAGGTGCGCCGCGAACTCACTGATGAGGAGTTCGACGGCGTGCGCGCCAATGCGACGCGCTACGTGGAGCTCGCGGCTAAACACCGCGACCTTCATTAGCTAGTCCAGGCTGATCGGCCCGAACTCGTCCAGCAGGTCGCCCGGGCCCGGGTTGCCGGGCGCGGATGACCCGCCGAGGTGCTTCACCACGCCCCAGACCGCGTTCAACCCGGTGGTCACGGCGCCCTCGGCCCAGCCGGCGGTGAAGGAGACGTCATCGCCGGCAAGGAAGATGCCGCGCTGGGAATCCGGCAGTTTGTCCTGCTTGAAGTGGGTGAACAGCCGCTGCTGGTAGCGGTAGTGCCCGGGCAGGTTGGCTTTGAAGGCGCCCATGAAGTTGGGATCCGCTTCCCAGGACACGGTGATGGGCTGGCCCACGATGTGCCCGGCGATGTCCACGCCGGGGTAGATCTGCTCGAGCGAGTGCAGCATCAGTTCCACGCGTTCGTCCGCGTCCAGGGCAAGCCACTTCAGGGCGTCGTCGTTCCAGGTGTAGGAGAGCAGGATGACGGCGGGCTGGTCCGGGCCGTTGTCCAGCAGGTAGGTGGCGCGGTTGAGCCGGTCCGTCAGGGTCATGGACAGGACCTCGTTGCCGGTTTCGGGGTCGATGTCCTTCCAGAACGGCCGGTCCACCATCACGAAGGTCTTGGAGGACTGCATGTAGTGCGATTTCTCCATGGCGGTCCACAGCTCGGCGGGGAACAGTGCCTCCTCGGTGTGGATGCGGGTGGACAGCAGCCATGACTGGCACGTGGTCACCACCGCCGGGTAGCTGGCTTCGCGGCCCCAGCGTTCACGGACCCGCAGGTTGCCGTCCGGGTCCCGGCTGATCTTTCCCACGGCGCCGCGGGGCGAGCCGGAGTGCAGGGAGGACAGGGAGGTGCCGGCGGGCCAGTGCACCAGGTCCGACGGCGCGTGCTGCCACAGTGCCTCGGGCAGCCGCTGCGCTCCCCCGCGGATGAGCCGGTGCTGGTCGTCCGCGTCGGTGTACACCACGCGGAGGATTTCGAGGATGGAGTTGGGGAAGTCTGTGTCCCAGCCGCCGGTGCCGAACCCCACCTGGCCGAAGGCTTCCCGGTGCGCGAACCCTGCCTTCTTAAAGGACTCGCTGGCCGCGATGAAACCGTAAAAGGTCTGCTCGTCCATCAGCGGGAGCAGTTCGTTCCATAGTTCCTTGATGCGGGCCATGTCCCGCGCCTTGATGGCCTCCTGCATCTCCACGAATTTTGCACCGTCGTTAACCGCGGCCTTCCAGGCGTCCGCCACCTCGCGGAAGAACGGCGGAAGGTCGCCCGGCTTTTCGGCATAGTGTTTCCTGCCGGCCAGCTCGATCACGGTGCTGGAGGTGGCCTCGGCAAGCGGGTTGGGGAAGTCCTGGGTCTCCAGGCCCAGCAGGTCCACGTAATGGTAGAACGCCTTGCCCGAGACCGGGAACCGCATTCCGCCCAGGTCCGCCACCACACCGGGCGCTGCGGGGAAGGCTGCCGTGCGGAGGCGGCCACCGATCTGGTCGGCCTCGTAGACGACGGGGCGGAGCCCGAGTTTCATCAGTTCGTAGGCGGTGACCAGGCCGGAGAGCCCGGCGCCGATCACGGCCACTTCCGTGCCGTACAGTTCCGGTGGGACCGAGCCCAGGCCCTCCGGGTGGGCCAGGTAGTGGTCGTAGCTGAACGGGAAGTCGGGGTTCAGCATGGTGATGGGGGCTGCCTCCCCGCCGGTGCCGCGTCCGGCTGCGTCCGCGGGCGGCGTGGAGGTGCTGGAGGGGTCGAACGCGGGCAGTTCGGTGGCGATGGTCATGGTTGTTCTGCTTTCACAGGTTCCTGGCGTGGTGCCATGGTGGTCAGTTCACGGTAGTCGGGCTCGCTCAGCGCCGCTACCTTGGAGTTCCGGCGTCCGTAGCCGAAGTAGATGGCGATACCCACGAGCATCCAGGCCCCGAAGACAGCCCAGGTATCAGCACCGAGGTTGGCCATCAGGTAGGCGCACATGAGGGTGCCCAGCACAGGGGTAATGGGGTACAGCGGCACCCGGAAGCTGCGCTTCAGGTCGGGGCGGTTGCGGCGCAGGTAGATGACGGCGATGTTGACCAGGGCGAACGCGAACAGAGTCCCAATGCTGGTGGCGTCGGCCAGGGCGCCGAGCGGCACCAGGCCCGCGGTGAGGGCGACGGCGGTGCCCACAATCAGGGTTCCGGCGGCCGGGGTGCCGGTGCGGGGAGAAACGCGTCCGAAGACCTTGGGCACCAGGCCGTCCCGGGACATCGACAGGAGGATGCGGGTCTGGCCATAGAGGACGGTGAGCACGATGCTGGCAATGGCCAGGACGGCGCCGGCGGAAAAGACCAGGGCAATCCAGGGCTGGCCGGTGAGCTCCTCAAGGATCTGGACCAGGGCGGCCTCGGTGCCGTCGAACCAGCCCCACGGGCGGGCGCCGATGGCAGCCACAGCGACCAGGACGTAGATACTGGTGACGATCACCATCGACAGCAGGATGGCACGCGGGAGGTCGCGTTTGGGATTCCGGGCCTCTTCGCCTGCGGTGGAGGCGGCATCGAACCCGATGTAGGAGAAGAACACCCGCGATGCCGCGGCGGATACGCCTGCGGCGCCCATGGGCATCAACGGCTCGAAGTTCCCGGCATTGAAGGCGGTGAAGGCAACGGCACAGAAGAACAGCAGGATGCCGACCTTGATGATCACGATGGACGTGTTGATCCAGGCGCTTTCGCGGGCGCCGCGGACCAGCAGGACCATGGCCAGCACCACGATGGCCACCGCCGGGATGTTCACCACCCCTCCGTCACCGGGCGGCTGGGACATGGCATCGGGCAGCACCTGTCCGAAGGCGGCCAGCGCCTCGTTGACGTACTGGCCGGCCCCCACGGCTACCGCGGCGACGGAAACCGCGTATTCAAGGACCAGGCACCAGCCGCAAATCCATGCCATCCCTTCGCCCATGGTGGCATAGGAGTAGGAGTAGCTCGAACCCGCTACCGGGACGAGCGCGGCCATTTCCGCGTACGACACCGCCGAGAGCAGTGCGGCCAGGCCGGCAATGACGAAGGAGATCCAGATGGCAGGGCCGGCGAGTGGAACCGACTCCCCAAGGATCACCAAAATGCCTGTTCCAAGAGTGGCGCCCACGCTGATCATGGTCAGGTGGAGGACGCCGAAGCTGCGCACCAGTCCGCCGCCCTCGCCGCTGCCGGCTTCGCTGGCCATCTGGCTGATTGGTTTACGCCGCAGCAGCTGCGCTCCGAGGCCGGGCAGTTGGCCCCGGGACGGATTGGCTGCCGGGTCAGTGGTTGTTGACTCAGTGGTTGTTTCGGTGGTCACAGGCACAGTCACCGTTGACGTCCCTTCAGAGTAGTTGGCGGTTTCCCCTCACCAAGGTTGGCATGTGAGCCAACTCTCAGGCTGGTGCAAAATGACTTATAGTCAACCAGCATGAGACTTTATGCACATAATTGGCTGACGGTTGCAGCGGGGCCCCGGGGACACCGCCATGTCCTCTGAAGCCGCCGGGAGGCTGAGCTTTGTCACCCTCCAGCAGTTCCTGGACCAACTTCCTCCGGTCCTGAAGATGCTTCACGACGGTGGCAGCGGCGGCCGGCTGCTGCGCTGGGTGGAGCCCAGTGAACTGGAGGACCCCACCCCCTACCTTCCGGAGGGTGAGTTCCTGCTCACCGCCGGCCTCCCGTTCCTTGGCGACGGCGGTTCTCCCACCCGCGTGGACGCCTACGTACGGCGCCTGGTGGAGGCCAAGGTTGCTGCGCTTGGCTTTGGCATCAGGCCCTACTTCGACGCCGTCCCCGGTGTGGTGCAGGACGCCTGCCGCCGGCACAACCTCACCCTGTTCGAGGTGCCGGAGTCGCTTCCGTTCGCCGCTATCGGCCTCGAATTCTCCCAACTGCTGGAGACCGACAACGCCAGGGTTTTCCGCCAGCTGGCCGAGACCAACCGGCAGCTTATGCGGGCCGTCCTTTCCCCCCGGCCAGAGCATGAACTGCTGGCGGCGCTGGTCCAGCGCGTGCCGGTCTGGGCGTTGATGGTGGGCGCGGACGGCCGGATCCGGGCCCGCGGTGCCAGCGCCGGCGGCAGCACCGCCGTCGAACTTTCCCTCCTGGAACCCATGCTGGAACGGCTGCTGACCGGGCGTGGCCCGCGCGTGGAAATGGACGGCTTCGACCAGCCGGGCTCTGCGCTTGTTGTTGGCCACCCGCTGCGCAGCACCAAGGACGCAAACCTTGGCGCCCTGATCCTGGGCTCCGACGTTCCCTTGAGCCCGGCACAGAACAACGTGGTCCAGACCGCCGTCGGCCTGCTTGAACTGCTGCTGCGGCAACGCACCAGCGGGTCATTGGCGCCCAGCCAGCTTGCCACCGCAATCCTGCTGCACCCCGAAAGCCTTCGTACCGGCGGAACCAGGCAGCTCAACGGGCTCAAGGACCTGCTGGCACAAAGCCTGTCCTCCACGCGGTCCGCGCCCATGCGGGTGGTACAGGGCATCAACGTGGAAGCTCCCGGCTGGCCAGCCGGCGACAGCCCAGTGAGGGAGCTGCTCCAATGGCGGCGCATGTTTGATTCAAAGCTGGTGGAGATCACGGACTACGGATTCGCCGCCGTGACCCGGCTGAAGGTGGACGACGCGTTGCTTGCCGACGTGGAGAAGCTCGGGTGGCGCCTGGTGGTCAGTGAACCCACCGAGCTCACCGCCCTTCCGGCCGCCTACCAGCGCGCCACGTCACTGCGCAGCCAGGTCCAGAGAAGTGGCCGCAGCATCCGCGCGGACGAAGTGTCCTGGTCCGTGACCGGGCTGCTGGGCCGGGAGGCCGGGAGCCTCCTGGCCGGTCGGCTGCTGGGACCGGTCCTGGCGCTGGAACCGGACCGGCGGGACCCGCTGCTGGCTGTCCTCCGCGGGTGGCTCGGCGAGAACGGCAGCTGGGATGGCTCCGCCAAAACGCTGGGTCTGCACCGGAACAGCGTGCGGCGCCAGATCGGTGTGCTCGGCGAGCTGCTGGGCATGGACCTGAACCGGGCACAGGTGCGGGCGGAGCTGTGGATTGCACTGCAGTACGTGGAGGAAGTGACTGCGGCCGATTAGGGGCCGTTTCTAGGGGCGTCCCCTTCCCGCCGGGCCGATATCGCGCGGAAGCCCGGCCTCCCAGGCGGCATACAGTCCCGGGCGGCGCTCCCGCAGGTACGGCACTTCCTCCCGGGCTGCACGCACGGCCTCGGCGCCCACCTGCGCGAACAGCAGTTCCGGGCCTTCCCCCGCGCCCGCGAGGAGCGTGCCGTCCGGTCCCGCGACCACGCTGCCGCCACCGAACGTGTACATGTCCTCATTCCCGCAGTGGTTGGCATAGGCCACGTTCAGCTGGCTCTCCAGGGCCCGGGCACGGACCAGCACTTGCGGCACCGCGTCGAAGCCGGCGGACAGGGCAGTTGGCACCAAAAGCAGCTCGGCCCCCCGCGCAGCCGCAGCGCGGGCGGCTTCGGGGAACTCGATGTCGTAGCAGATCAGCAGGGAGGTGCGGATGCCCTTGATGGTGACGACGGCGGGAGGCTCCGCGGCCGCCTCGAAGGCCTCCCGTTCTTCGCGGCCGAAGAGGTGGACCTTGGCGTAGCCCAGGAGTTCGGCGCCTGTGGCATCCACGAGTGTGGCCGAGATGTGCCAGGGAGCGCCCTCCGTGGACGCCTCCGTTTTGGCGTGTGCCAGGGCAGGCAGGCTGTAGACGAGGGCTATCCCGTTCCGGCGGGCAATCCCGGCCAGGCGGGCACGGATGGCGGGGAGGGCTGCGGGATCCAGTTCCTCCCGCAGCCTCAGCGGGGCGTATCCCACGGGAAACAGCTCCGGCGTCAGGAGGAGGTCGGCGCCTGCCTGGGCGGCCCGTTGGGCGGCCTCCTCCAGGGTCCGAAGATTGGCCTCCACATCCATAACCACGGCGTTGGCCTGCAGGACGGACAGCAGCATCGTTACCACCTTCTGTATGCCGCTCCAGGGAAATGCAGGGGCGGTATCTTCTCGCCTCCAGCCTAGCCAGCACCACGCGCAGACCAGCGGGGCGTTTGGACCCGGGTCCCGGCGCTCCGGGACGGAATGCACGTGGCCGTCGAACGGACCGGGCTGTCTCATGTTCTACGGGCGGAGGAACAGCAATGCGTTAACTTCTTGACTACAAGAGCCGCGATAGGGCAATGTTCTTAGCATGTCCGCAACCCCGCGCTCAACGAGGAGCAAGCCCAAGAATCCCGGGTCGCAGTCAGCCCTGCGGCAGCTGAACCAGCAGCGGATTATCGAGACGCTCATGGGCGGCCCGTCAACACAGGCGGAACTCGCCCGGCAAACCGGACTGTCCACGGCAACGGTCTCGAACATCGTGAAAATCATGCTGGATTCCGGGCTGGCGTCCACCGAACCCATTACCAGTTCCGGCCGCCGCGCCTTGAATGTCCGGCTGAACAGCAATGGCGCGGTGGCGGTCGGGATCGACTTCGGCCGGCGCCACCTGCGGGTAGTCCTGGCATCGCTCAGCTACCACGTCATTGCCGAGGAATCGGTCATGCTCCCCCTGGGCCACCAGGCTGATAACGGCATCCAGGCGGCCGTGGGCCTGCTGGAGAAACTGCTGCGCGAAAGCGGCGTGGATCGCTCCTCCGTGGTGGGCGCCGGCGTCGGAATTCCAGGTCCCATCGACCGGCGGACCGGGACGGTGGCCCAGGGGGCCATCCTTCCCGAATGGGTAGGCATCAACATCCTCCAGCATCTTGAGGAAACCTTGAGAATCCCCGTCTTTGTTGACAACGACGCCAATTTGGGCGCCTGGTCGGAGGTGACATGGGGGCAGCACTCGGGGGTCAGCAACCTGATGTTCATGAAGATCGGATCGGGCATCGGTGCCGGCTTGATCCTCAATGGCGCCCCCTATTACGGCAACGTTGGAATCACCGGCGAAATCGGTCATGCCACCATCCACGAACAGGGACTGGTGTGCCGCTGCGGCAATCGCGGCTGCCTGGAGACCATCGCGTCCACCACCACCATGATCGAACTCCTGAGCCGCGGCGAGGACCCTCCGCTGACGCCCGCGGACATTGTCCGCAAGGCCCTCAACCGCGACTCCGCCACATTGCGCGTAGTGGACGATGCGGGGCTGGCGGTAGGTCGCGCACTGGGCAACGTAGCCAACCTGATCAACCCCGAGGTCATAGTCGTGGGCGGGCCCCTGGCCGGCCTTGGCGACATCTTGCTCGACCCCATCCGGAGGGGCCTGATCCGCCATGCCGTGCCCGTGATTGGGGAAACCACCATCCTTACCATGTCCTCGCTGGGAGACCGGGCGGAGGCCCTCGGCGCCGCGGCTTTGGTCTTCCAGCACGCCGGCATCCGAAAGCCCTAGACCATTTCGTTATCCAGCAATTGCGTTAAAGACTTGACGACAATAGCTGTGATCCAGTTTACTTTTGGTTCAGACGGCCCTGCGCTTTGCCGGCCGGACAAAGAAGTCATCGCATTGGAGGGTTAGGGCTCATGACGTCCCAGACCACGCATACGGAGCCGATCATTCTCGAGATGCGGTCCATCACCAAAGAGTTCCCCGGGGTTAAAGCCCTATCGAACGTGAGCCTGCGGGTTAAGGCCGGCGAAATCCACGCCATCTGCGGCGAAAACGGCGCCGGCAAGTCCACCCTCATGAAGGTCCTGTCCGGCGTCTACCCATACGGAAGCTACGACGGCGACATCGTCTACCAGGGGCAGATCCAGCACTTCCGGGACATCAGGGCCAGCGAACACGCCGGCATCGTGATCATCCACCAGGAACTCGCGCTGATCCCCGAACTGTCCATCATGGAAAACATCTTCCTGGGCAACGAACCCACCAAGCACGGCGTGATCGACTGGGCTGAAGCCCGCCTGCGGTCCCTGGACCTGCTGGCGCGCGTGGGCCTGCGTGATGACCCCGACACCCCCATCAAGGAAATCGGCGTCGGGAAGCAGCAGCTGGTGGAAATCGCCAAGGCGCTGAACAAGTCCGTGAAGATCCTTATTTTGGACGAGCCCACGGCAGCGCTGAACGAGTCGGACTCCCAGCACCTGCTGGACCTGATGCTGGGCCTGAAGGCCAAAGGCATCACCTCGATCATCATTTCCCACAAGCTCAACGAGATCGAGCAGATCGCCGACTCGATCACCATCATCCGTGACGGCCAGTCGATCGAGACCCTCGACGTCAAGGCAGACGGTGTTGACGAGGACCGGATCATCAAGGGCATGGTGGGACGCACCCTTGAGTCCCGGTTCCCGGAACACACGCCCAAGATTGGGGAAGTGTTTTTCGAGGTCAAGGACTGGACCGTGGGCCACCCGGCGATCCAGGACCGTCTGGTCTGCAAGGGTTCGAGCTTCTTCGTCCGCCGCGGCGAGATCGTTGGATTCGCGGGCCTGATGGGCGCGGGCCGCACCGAGCTGGCCAGGTCCGTCTTCGGCCGGTCCTACGGCCGGTTCATCAGCGGTCACATCTACAAGGACGGCCACGAAGTGGTCCTCAAGAACGTCCGCCAGGCCATTGATGCCGGGCTGGGCTACGTCACGGAGGACCGCAAGTCGCTGGGCCTGAACCTCCTTGACGACATCAAGACCACCACGGTGTCCGCGAACCTGCGGAAGATTACCCGCCACCTCGTGGTGGACGAGAACCAGGAATTCACCGTTGCGGAACAGTACCGCAAGTCCCTCCGGACCAAGACGCCCTCCGTTGAGGAAGGGGTGGCCAAGCTTTCCGGCGGGAACCAGCAGAAAGTGGTGCTGGCCAAGTGGATGTTCACCGACCCCGACCTGCTGATCCTCGATGAACCCACCCGTGGTATCGACGTGGGCGCCAAGTATGAGATCTACGGCATCATCCAGCAGCTCGCGAACCAGGGCAAGGGAGTCATCGTCATCTCCTCGGAGCTCCCCGAACTCCTGGGCCTCTCCGACCGTATCTACACCATCTTCGAAGGCGCCATCACCGGTGTCCTGAACAAAGACGAGGCCAGCCAGGAAAGCCTGATGAAGCTGATGACCTCCGCACGTAAAGCCGCCGCCTGACCCTCTGGACCACTCCAGACCTTCCGGACACAAGGACTGAAACAATGAACGCGCTCAAGAAGCTCTTTGGTGGCAATACCCGCCAATTCGGCATGATCTTTGCCCTGGTGGCGTTGATTATCTTCTTCCAGATAGCCACTGAAGGCCGGACGCTGACCCCCGGCAACGTGATCAACCTCTTCAACGGCAACTCCTACATCCTCATCCTGGCCATTGGCATGGTGCTGGTGATCATCGCAGGCCATATCGACCTTTCCGTCGGTTCAGTGGCGGCCTTCGTCGGCGTCACCGTTGCGATAGCCATCCGTGACTGGGGCATCCCCTGGTACCTCGGCGTCCTCCTGGGCCTCCTCCTCGGCGCGCTCATTGGCGCCTGGCAGGGGTGGTGGACCGCCTATGTGGGCATTCCAGCCTTCATCGTGACCCTGGCCGGAATGCTCCTGTTCCGCGGCTTCAACCAGTTCGTGGGCAAGTCCAACACCATTCCCGTGCCACAGGATTTCCAGTACCTGGGCTCCGGTTACCTGCCTGAGATCGGTCCCAATACGTCCTACAACAACCTCACGGTGCTGATCGGCCTCGCAGCCGTGGCCTACGTCATCTTCAGCGAAGTCCGCCGGCGCCGGACAGCCAAGGCCCTGGGCGCCGAGGTTCCCGAAACCTGGGTGGTCGTCCTGAAGCTGGTCCTGATCTGCGCCGCCATCCTGTACGCCACAGACCTCTTCGCCACCGGCCGTCCCGGAACGTCCTTCCCCATCCCCGGCCTGATCCTCGCGGTCCTGGTCCTGATCTACGGATTCATTTCATCCAAGACCGTGGTGGGGCGCCATATCTACGCTGTGGGTGGCAACCGCCATGCGGCCGAGCTCTCCGGTGTCCAGTCCAAGAAGGTCAACTTCCTGGTGATGATGAACATGTCCATCCTGGCTGGCCTCGCCGGCATGATCTTCGTGGGCCGCTCCACCGCTTCCGGCCCGTTCGACGGCGTCGGCTGGGAACTCGACGCCATTGCTGCAGTCTTCATTGGCGGCGCAGCCGTGACCGGCGGCGTGGGCACCGTGATCGGATCCATCATCGGTGGCCTGGTCATGGCGGTCCTGAACAACGGACTCCAGCTCCTCGGCGTCGGCGCCGACCTGACCCAGATCATCAAGGGCCTGGTGCTCCTGATCGCTGTCGCCTTCGATGTCTACAACAAGTCGCAGGGCAAGACGTCGATCATTGGCATGCTGACCAGGAACTTCAACCGCTCCTCCGGCGGTGGCCCGAGCAACCCGCTCCAACCCGACGAGACCACCTCCACCAAGGAAGCGATCGCCAGGGAAGCCTGAGCCCCGCATCCTGATCGAGTTATCCAACACAAAGAAAAGAGAACCCTAACAATGCGAATGTTTGGTAAAACAGGAAAGGCTGCGGCAGTTGCTGCGATTGCGGCCCTGGCCCTGACGGGTTGCGGCCGCGCTGACAATTCCGGCAGCGGATCCAGCAGCGGCGCCAGCGGCTTTCCCCAGAACTCCGACATCGGCGTCGCGCTTCCCCAGAAGACCAGCGAGAACTGGGTCCTCGCGGAGAAGCTGTTCAACGATGGGCTCAACGGAGCCGGTTTCAAGGCCGACGTTCAGTTCGCCAACGGCGGCGTTTCGGAGCAGCAGAACCAGATCAGCGCCATGATCACCAAGGGTGCGAAGGTCATCATCGTGGGTGCCATCGACGGCGCCCAGTTGGGCACGCAGTTGAAGCAGGCCAAGGACTCCGGGGCCACGGTCATCGCCTACGACCGGCTGTTGCTCAACACTCCGGATGTGGACTACTACGTGGCGTACGACAACTACAAAGTTGGTGTGCTGCAGGGCCAGGCGCTCCTGGACGGCCTGAAGTCCAAGAAGCCGAACGGCCCCTACAACATCGAGCTCTTCGCCGGCTCCCCCGATGATGCCAACGCCAAGGTGTTCTTCGACGGCGCCATGAGTGTCCTGCAGCCGAAGATCGACGACAAGACCCTCAACGTGGTTTCCGGCCAGAAGTCGTTCGAACAGGCCGTCACCCAGGGCTGGAAGGCCGAGAACGCCCAGAAGCGTATGGATACCCTGCTGGCCGGCAGCTACACCAGTGCCTCACTGGACGGCGTGCTGTCCCCGAACGACACCTTGGCCCGTGCCATCCTGACCTCGGTCAAGGCAGCCGGCAAGCCCTTGCCGATCGTTACCGGACAGGACTCCGAGGTTGAATCGGTCAAGTCCATCCTTGCCGGTGAGCAGTACTCCACCATCAACAAGGACACCCGCAAGCTCGTGGAGCACGCAATCACCATGGTCAAGGATCTCCAGGCCGGCAAGACGCCTGAGATCAACGACGACAAGTCATACAACAACAAGGTGAAGACCGTTCCGGCCTACCTCCTGCCCCCGGTCATCGTGACCAAGGACAACGTGAAGACGGCCTACGTCGACGATCCCATCCTCGGCCCGATCACCAAGTAACACCTTGTAATACCCGCCGGATACAACCGGCAACAGGAAAGCCCGGCCCCTTCACGGAGGGGCCGGGCTTTCCGTATCTGGGCACAGCAGCCCGTTGTCCAGCCGCGCAGCACCCGGGGATTCGAGGGCCGCGCTGCGGCCCTGTGACAGGATTGCAGCTATGACTGCCCCCATCGCCACGCCATGGCTGTCCAGCCAGCCCAGCCAGGACCCCCGGTCCGCCACCGGAGCCCCGCTGCGCTGGGGAATCATCGCTACCGGCAGCATCGCCCGCGCCGTCTCGCAGGACCTGGCGCTGCTTGAAGACGCCGAGCTGTACGCGGTCAGTTCCAGGACCCAGGACACGGCGGACGCGTTCGCGGTCGCCTACGATTTTGCCAAGGCATACGGTGACGACGGCGGTGTCCCCGGGTACCAGCGGCTGCTCGCCGACGATGCCGTGGACGTCGTCTACGTGGCCACGCCGCACGCCCAGCACCACGAGATGGTCCTCGCCGCCCTCAACGCCGGCAAGCACGTGCTCTGCGAGAAGGCTTTCACCATCAACGCGCGGGAAGCGTCAGAGCTCATCGACCTGGCCCGGAGCCGAAAGCTCTTCCTGATGGAGGCGGTGTGGAGTAGGTTCCTGCCCTCAATGCAGCGCGCTTTCGAGATCGCCGCTTCCGGCGAACTGGGAGACATCCACTGGGTCACCGCAGACCTGGGGTTCCCGGCGCCCTACTCCCCCACCGCCCGGCTCTGGGCCCGGAGCGACGGCGGGGGCGCCCTGCTGGATCTCTCCGTCTACCCGCTCCTGTGGGCGCTCGGCACCCTCGGCTTTCCACAAACAGTCAGCGCAACAGGCGTTGTCAACGACGATGGCGTGGACGCACAAAACGCCATGACCCTGGGCTACGACCACGCTGCCCAGGTCCAGCTCACCTCCTCTCTGCTGGCACACGGACCGCGGACCGCAACAGTGGCTGGGAGCCGCGGCTTCCTGCAGAGCATAGGTTCCATCAACAACCCCCGCGAACTCCTGATCGCCAAAGGGTGGGAGGACCGCCGGACGGAAACCTTCGACGTCGTCGGCAAGGGGTATGCCTACGAACTGCGCGAGGTGATGCGGTGCGTCCAGCAGGGGCTGACCGAAAGCCCAGTCATGCCGCTGGAGGACACTTTGAACACCATGCGCCTTTTTGACGGTGTCCGGGCCCAGCTCGGGGTGACCTACCCCAACGACAGGCGTTAGGCGCGGCGGAAAACCACGACGGCGGTTTTGCCACTTTTGGGGTGGGTCACCGCATTTCGAGGTGCCGTTGCCGTTGACGCTTTTCATACCTGTCGGCACGCTTTGTAAAATCCCTTAAGCAACATCTGGACTTCCGGTAATAAGCAGTCTTACGATTTAGGCAGCATCGATTGCGCCGGTCACTGGGGGGTGGTACGCATGGCTCGTAAGAGTTCGCCATGGCGTGCCCTGCGCCCGGCGCTCCTGGCGGGGGCTGCGGCGATTACCTGGCTGACCCTGTCATCCGCCGCTGCCTCTGCCGATACCGGCCAGGACTCCCCGCCCCTTCCCGGCGGTGTCACCAATTCGGTTTCGTCCTTGACCCAGGATCTTTCAGGTGCGGTGTCACCGGCTCCTGCCGGCTTCCCGGCCGGAACCGCTGCAGGCCCGGGGGTGCTGCAACCTGTTGCAGCGCCCGTCTCGGGCCTGGCAGACAACCTCATCGCGTCAGTTCCAGCGCTCAACCTAGTGGTTCCTGCGGGATCTGTTTCCTCGGTATCCGCTCCCCTTGCAGGCGCCGTCGACGACGTCTCGGCAGGTGTTGCGCAGGGTGTTGTTGCCCCTGCCGTCGAAGCCGTTCCCGTACTCGACCCGGTGCTGCAGCCGGTTTCTGATCTTCTGACCGGTTCCGCTCCGCTGCCCGTTGCGGTTCCTGATGCGCCAATTGAGGTTGTGCCCACGCAACTTCCCGTTGCAGCAAACCTGGATTCGGCAGATGCCGGCCCGTCAGCCCCGGAAGCCGCCGCGGACATTGCCATGACGGCCGCGGAGCCGGACGAGGCTGCGGCAGTCTTGACTGCCGCGGCGCCTGCCGGCAGCAACGCAGGCCACGAGCGGAGCGATCCGGTCGCCTCGGGGGACGTCCTGCACTTTAACATAGCCGCGGCCTCTGCTCCCGTGGAGCCGCCATTGACCGGGGGTCCGGTTCCCCTCCCCGGACAGGCCCCCGCGGCCCCCGGATCCGGCACGGGCAGCAGCGGGTCGTCGGGCAGTCCGTCCGGTGCCGCAGCATGGCTGAGCCCTTTCGACCTTGGTCTTGATCGCCCCGGCGTCATACCCGTCGGCGACTCTTCCCAGCACCTCCCTGCACCGGTGTCATTCGACCCCGGTTCTTCTCCTGACTAGTTGAGGCCACCTGCCCCTTCCGGCAGCACGTGGCTATACGGGCAGCTGACCTGCGCCCGGACAACATCAATTTCTCAGGAGAACCATCATGAACTGCACCCTTCGCAGGGGGCTGCTTAGCACCCTCTTTGCCGGCGGCCTTCTGGCCTTCGGCTGTGCCGCGGCAAACGCCGCAGACACCACCAGCGGGACGGACCTTTCCGCTTCCGCCCTCATCTCGGCAGCGGCACCCGCCGAGTCGACGTCGTTGGGCCTGCTGGGCGGCCCAACGACGGCCGGTTCAACTGGTGTCGCTGCCGCAGCCGACGTCAACCTCGGCCTCGGCACCACCACCACCACCACCGGGACCGGTACCACGGACGGAACGACGGCGGACCTCGCCGCAGCCGTAAACCTCGGGACCGGCGGGGTCACCACCAACCCCACCACCACCGGCACCACCGACCCGGCCGCCGCAGCCGACGTCAACCTCGGCCTCGGCGGCACCACCACCGGGACCGGAACCACGGACGGAACGACGGCGGACCTCGCCGCAGCCGTAAACCTCGGGACCGGCGGGGTCACCACCGACCCCGCAACCACCGACCCGGCCGCCACAGCCGACGTCAACCTCGGCCTCGGCCTCGGCAGCACCACCACCACCGGGACCGGAACCACGGACGCAACCACGGCAGACCTCGCCGCCACCGTAAACCTCGGGACCGGCGGGGTCACCACCGACCCCGCAACCACCGACCCGGCCGCCACAGCCGACGTCAACCTCGGCCTCGGGGGCACCACCACCGGGACCGGAACCACGGACGCAACCACGGCAGACCTCGCCGCCACCGTAAACCTCGGGACCGGCGGGGTCACCACCGACCCCGCAAC